>CAMLKV010000187.1 GCA_946480635.1 uncultured Flavobacterium sp. | reverse complement strand
ACCTACAAGACTTCACTGCTGATGGTATGAAAAACAGATGGGGTGATGATGGTCTTGACCAACTTACAACTACAAAAGGATGGACTCCTAACAACAAATTCTTCAGATATTTATACGACAGAGTTTACTACACAGTACCTCAAACAAATAATATCATTAAAGTCCTTAAAGAAGGAGTTGACGTTGCTAATGAAGAACAGTATGTTAGTGAATTACGTTTTTTAAGATCATTAGCATATTACTATATGATTGATTGTTTTGGAAAAGGAGTTATTGTAACTGAAAATGATTTAGGGTCAACAACACCTGTTGCAGAATCAAATAGAACTCAAATGTTTAATTTCATTGAAAGTGAACTTTTAGACATTGAAGGCAAAATTTCTGCAACCAACACATATGGCAGAGCAAACAAATCGGTTGTACGTATGCTATTGGCCAAACTATATCTAAATGCTGAAGTATATACTGGAACTGCTAGATATAACGAGGCTGCAACATACATTAAAAAAGTAATTGATGAAGGCGGGTATAGTTTAGCACCTAATTTCTTAGCGAATTTTTCAGGAGATAACAATACCTCACCAGAAATCATTTTTCCATTATTAGCGGATGCAGTTTCTAGCCAAAGTTATGGAAACACAACTTATATAGTGAATGGAAGTTTAAGTTCAGATACTATGACATTGAGTAATTATGGTGCATTACAAGGCTGGGGTGGACATAGAGCAACAAAAGCGTGGTATGGACTATTTGGTAGTACACCAACTGCTTTAGACGCTTCTCCTGATGCAAGAGCGCACTTATTCTGGAAAAATGGCCATTCTTACGAAATGAATGATTATAAAGTTTGGACAAACGGTTATCCATCTATAAAATTCAGAAATTCAAATCTTTCTGGTGGTTCAGGATCAACAGATTTTTCAGGAACAGATTTCCCTCTATTTAGATTAGCTGATGCTTATTTAATGTATGCAGAGTGTGCTGTTAGAGGCGCCACTGGTACAACTACCACTCAAGGATTAACTTATGTTAATCAAGTAAGAAGTAGAGCTGGTGCATTGCCAATAACTCTAGCTGAATTGAATCTTGATTTTATTATAGACGAAAGAGGGAGAGAATTAAATTTTGAAGGACATAGAAGATCAGACTTAATTCGTTTTGGAAAATTTGCAGGTAATACATACATCTGGCCTTGGAAAGGTGGTGTTGCTGCTGGACAATCAATTTCAGCAACATATAACTTATTCCCTATCCCTACAACTGCATTACAAGCAAACCCAAATTTAACACAAAACCCAGGCTATTAATTTTAATACAAAGAACAATGAAAAAAATATTCAAAAATGACTTTACTTGCTGGTTTTACTGCTTGTGAAGTAGAAGACAAAAACCCAGTTGTTGAACCTGGTGATGCACCATTACTTGTATCTCCAGAAGAAGGCACATCATATGTGCTTGACCCAGCAAATCCAACAAATCCTGCAATTACGGTAGTTTGGAATCATGCCAAATACTCTGTAGGTACAGAAGTGAATTACAATGTTGAAATAGCATTAGCAGATACTGAATTTGCTGCCCCAGTGTCATTACAAACTACAAATGCGAGACAAATATCTTTAAGCAACGAGCAATTTAACGCTAAAGTTCTTGAAGCTGGTCTTATACCTTTCACTGCAGGGAGCTTGGACATTAGAGTAAAAGCTTCTTTAGGAACATCAAATGTTATGGAGGTTATTTCGAATAGTATAACTATAAACATAACTCCTTTTACAACAGATTTACCAAAACTTGCAGTACCAGGAAATCACCAAGGCTGGGATCCCCCAACAGCACCTTTGTTAGCTTCTTCTGCTTTTGGAGCTACAGACTACGAAGGTTATGTCGCATTAAACGGAGAGTTTAAATTTGTTGCTCCAAATGCTTCTGGTCAATTTGCTTGGGGCAATACTGACTATGGCGATGACGGAACTTTTGCAGGTGTTTTAGTAGCAACTAATGAAGTAAATTGTCAAGCGGCTTCAGGTTATTATTTAGTAAAAGCTAACACTGCAACTGGAACATACTCTACAGATCTCACAAACTGGGGAATAGTTGGAGCAGCTACACCAGGTGGTTGGGACAATAGTACTCCATTAACATACAACCCAACAACTAAAAAGTGGGAAGGAACAGTTACATTAACAGCAGGTGAATTTAAGTTCAGAGCTAACAATGCATGGACTATAAACTTAGGAGCAGACAATAATGGGGATGGATCCATGGATTATGGAGGACCTAACCTAACTATTGCTACTGGGGGGACTTATACAGTGATTTTAGACTTGAGTAATCCTAGAGAATATACTTACAGCATACAGTAATCTAAAAAAGGCTGGCTTGTCCAGCCTTTTTTAACATACAAACACAATGAAAAAAATTGTACATATATTTCTTTTCTTCTCATCAATTATATGTTGGTCTCAACAACAAACTATAAGTTATAGTATTAATCCAACTGCTTTTGAAGAAAATCAATCAATAACACTTACCTTTCAAGGAAGTTCAATTAATGAAGCAACTTGGGGTGTAACAGGCAATGCATTGTATTTATGGGCTTGGTCATATGATATTAATGACTCTAACATTCAAGATTGTCCTACAAATGGTAGTTGGACTAGTTCGAGTGAAACAAATAGATTAACTTACAATTCAGGTTCAGATACCTATACAATCTCTTTTACTCCAAACATTTTTTATAACAGGTCAAACATTGGAAGAATAGGCTTTCTTGTAAAAGCAAAAGATGGAACTGGGGATAAAAAAAGTCAAGATATTTTAGTTGAAGTAGGTTTATTCAATCTTACATTGACTTCCCCTACAGAAAATTCTGCTACAATAATAACTTCAGGTGGTAATCTAATTATATCAGCTAATAACACAAATGGTGTCGCTAACTATAATTTAAAAGCCAATGGTATTACTATAAATACTAGCAATAGCGTTTCAACATACAATTATAATCACACCAACATTACTGCTAATACTTCTTATGTTCTTGAAGTAACACAAGCAAGTGTGACAAAATCAAAAAAATTTAGTGTAATTGTAAGCCCTGGTACAATAACTCAAGCCATGCCAGCAGGTTTAGAAGATGGTATAAATTACAACTCTTCAGATGCTACAAGAGCCACTCTGGTTTTAACTGCACCTGGAAAAGATTTTGTATATGTTGCTGGAAGTTTCAATAACTACCAACCTACAGCAGCTTATGCAATGAAAAAAGATCCAACCAGCGGTAAATTTTGGTTAGAGTTAACTGGACTGACATCAGGTCAAATTGAGCATTATCAATATTGGGTAGTAGATCAAACTCCAATTGCTAATTCTCCTTCATTAGTAAAAACTGCAGATCCTTTTTCTACTTTAGTTCTATCACCTTATGATGATCCTTGGACTCCAGCTTCAACATATCCCAATATGCCGGTTTACCCTGCTGGTCAAGAAAGAGAAGTCACTGTTTTACAAACTGGTCAAACAGCATACTCTTGGAATAATACTTCGTTTACAAAACCTAAAAAAGAAGACTTAATTGTTTATGAAGCCTTAGTAAGGGATTTTGATTCAGACAGAAACTTTCAAGATTTAATCGATAAAATTGACTATTTCAAAAATTTGAAAATAAATGCTATTGAATTAATGCCAGTAATGGAGTTTGAAGGCAATGAAAGTTGGGGCTATAACACTGCTTTCCATATGGCATTAGATAAACATTATGGAACTTCTAACAAGTTTAAAGAACTTATTGACTTATGCCATTCAAATGGTATTGCAGTGATTTTAGATATTGCTTTAAATCACGCTTTTGGACGTAATCCAATGAATAGAATGTGGATGAATGATCCTGATGGTGATGGTTGGGGTGATCCAAGCACTGAAAACCCTTATTTCAATACAGTTGCAAGGCATAGTTATAGTGTAGGTTCTGATTTTAATCATTCTTCTACATACACTAAAGATTATGTAAAAAGAGTAACAAAACATTGGATTCAAGAATATAAAATTGATGGTTTCCGTTGGGATTTAACCAAAGGATTTACTCAAAATTGTACTGCTGGAGATGACTCTTGTACTAATTCTTACCAAGCTGATCGTGTAGCCATATTAAAAGAATATGTAGACCATTGCTGGACATTAGACCCAACACATTACGCAATTTTTGAACATCTTGGAACTGAAAACGAAGAAAAAGAATGGGCAAATTATCGTATAGCTGAAAATCCAAGCAAAGGTGTTATGATGTGGGGAGAAATGACTTCACAATATGAAATTTTAATGAAAGGTAATGCTGGTGCAGACATAAGTGGAATTGGAAATAAAAGTAGACTCTCATTTTTAGGAAAACGCTTATTAGGTTATCCTGAAAGTCATGATAAAGAGCGTTTAATGTATACTGGTCTTACTGCTGGAAATGCTGGAGGTGCTTTCCCTGTTTTTAACAACTTACCTAATGCATTAAACAGAATGTCAACTATTGGAGCCGTTTCTATATTAGTACCTGGACCTAAAATGATTTGGCACTTTGCTGATTTAGGAATGAATGACTCAATATACACATGTACCAACGGAACAGTAAACACTGAAAGTGATCCAACTTCTGGAGATTGTAAGTTAGCAACAAAACCTCAGCCACAATGGACGCAAAATTGGTTAGCTGATGCAAACAGAAGTGCAATTTATAATAATTGGAAAAAATTCAATATTCTTAAAACGCAAGAAGCTGTATTCGAGGGAGATTACAATATCAGCAACGATGGAAGTACTGTAAAACAAAGAGTTTATGTTTTTGATAATACTTTACCATCAACTACGTTAAAAAATGTTGTTATTCTTGGTAACTTTTCTGTAGCCAACTTAACAATAAATCCAAATTTTCCGTACACTGGAACTTGGTATAACTTAATGGATGGGTCTTCAATAAATGTTACAGACACACAAGCTGTAATTTCAGTTCCTTCTGGAGGATTCAGAATTTACGGAAATCAGCCTGCCCAAAGCTTAGCAACACAGCAATTTGATATAACAGAAACTATTACTCTATATCCAAATCCTTCTAGTGATTATTTTAATTTATCTGATTCAATAAAAAATATAGACATATATACTATTACTGGTCAAATTGTAAAAAGTTATAAAGGAGGCTTCTCTGCAGAACACAATTTCTCAGTATCTGATTTAGCAAAAGGAGTATATTTTGTAAAACTAATAGATGACATTGGTAGACAAGGAACTATAAAGTTTATAAAAGAATAATTTAAGTTTGAGTTGATTAATTACCCCATTTCTATGTAAAAGGCTCCAAATAGGAGCCTTTTAATTTTAAGTTAAAATTCCAAAATTTCTTTTTCAGAT
>CAMLKV010000186.1 GCA_946480635.1 uncultured Flavobacterium sp. | reverse complement strand
AGCTTGCATTGCACTACGCAAACTTGCTTTGTGTTCTTCTAATAATTCCATTTCAGGATGTGGCATTGAAAATTGACCGTTGAAATTATTGGTCTTCCCAAAAATCACATAAGGAATATTAATTTTCAGACTTTCACGAATCCATTTGATACCTTGAAACCAAACTAATTCTATTTCGCCAGTATCATCGACAAATGTGGCGCTTAAACGTTTTTTACCTTTTCCAAATTCGACTGTTTTAACGTGAATGATCTTGCCAACGATTTGAACTTCACTCGAATTTGTAGGTTGCAATTCATTTATTTTATAATATCGTGTCCGGTCAATGTAACGATTAGGATATAAATTAATCAAATCTCCATATCTATGAATACTCAATTCCTTACGCAGTAATTCACCACGCTGCGGACCAACACCTTTTAGGTATTCAATTGGGGTTTCAAGGAGATTGTTTTGCATTTAAAAAATTAATCTATTTCATTTAACAAATCAGCAATTAGTTTGTCGGCAACAGAAGTGTTCATTTTTCTTAATTCCTGAATTATTTTTTCCTTTTCTTCTTTAGTGTTTTGAATTACTTTTTTTTCAAATCCTTCTTTTTTTGCATTTTTAAAAAAAAGTTCATCAGTCCATTCATTTCTTATTCCGTCAATCACTAAATGAATTCTATCGTTGGTTCCACGATTAGCGACAGAATGAGTAAAATTGGCATTTATATACCAACATTCACCTTCTTTCATTATTAGTCTTTCGTTATCAAGAATAAATTCAACTTCATCATTTGTAATAACGGGAATGTGTATTCTAAAACAACCATCTTCGTAACCTAAGCAGTAATCTTTGTGAGGTTTAATTTCGGCTCCAACAGATAAACGAAGAAGTCTTACTGAAGTTTTTTGGAACTTGAATTGATTGATTACTTCTTTAAAATATTGGCAAGCATCTAAAATTTCTGTAAATGTTACTTCATCATTGTTTGATGGTAAAGCATAAATATTTTCAGATTTACCACCTTGAGACATTAAGGCAATAGAAGACCAATCACCTTCATAATCATTGGTGTTATAATGCTTAATCCAATTAGTTGATAAAACTTTATTGATGTCATTTTTTAGAAGATTTGTATCAAAATATAAAGGAAACTGGATGTGTCTGATAAGTTCTGTCATAGTATTAATCTCTTAACCATTTTTTCATATTAGGAAAAGTAACTTCATTTTTCATTTCATTTGTTTCGCTGACAGTTAAACCCATCCATTCTAAAAGAGGTAATCCCATATAATTTCCATTAGAATAGTTTTCTATTAACCATTCGGACTGATTTTTATAGCCATCTGGGTGAAATACAAAATCTATAGGAAGATCTAAATGTTTTAATGCTGCAAACGACCATAACATTGTTGCTATTTCATCTCCTTGTGTTGGCCATTCTTCTGGCATATCTTTTGTGCCAATTAAATTTCTTTGTTCTTTTGAAGTTACTGCAATATGTCCTGCTTCATGTAAAATATCGCCAGGATAAAGCAACTTTTCAAAGTCTATCTCTAAACAATTTGCACCAATTGACAGACCAGGTAAAAATGTATCATTTGGTAATTTTTTTTCTACCACAGCAAGACCTATTGTATTTAGAAAATCTAATATTTTAGCTACTTCTTTAGTTTCTTTAATTAAACTCATAAAATTTTAATTAGAAATTAAATCACAATACCAAAATCCATAATTAAATGCACTGTCATCAGTGTCACAAGCTGAATTTGAAACGGTGCTTTTAGGTTTTTCATATTTGCGATATACTATTTCTCCTTTTTCAAACTGTATTGGTTTTGAAAAAATTGGCCCATCAAAAGTAAAAGTATGAAATTCTCCGTTTTCTCCGCAAACATCTACATCACTAGGTAAATCCTTTATGAATTGTTCATCGATGATTCGACCAACAAAAGATTTGTCTAAATTCTTTTCATTTACGCAAGTCACAATGGTTTTGAAACCTAAATCTAAAAACTCTTTGATTAATTCTTTAGTATCAATTTTCCACAGCGGAAAAACCCCTTTAAAACCTTGTTGTTGTAATTTTTCTTCACGGTATTTTCGCAAATCTTCCAAAAAAATATCTCCAAAAACAGAATGTGTCACGCCTTCACTTTTAAACTTATTTAAAGTGATTTTCATAATATCTTCATAGATTTCCATGGAAGGCATTTCAGGAATTTCCATTTTATGTAATGGCAAACCTATGCTTTTTGCCTGTTCTTCAAGTAATTCAGCACGAACCCCATGCATAGAAATTCGATTGTAATGGCTGTTTACACTGGTTAAAAGTGAACAAATTTCATATTCGTTGGATTGTAATATTTTATATAATGCTAAGGCAGAATCTTTGCCGCTGCTCCAGTTAAAAATGGCTTTTGGTTTCAAATCTTAAAATTTAACGTAAACTTACAAAAAGTCGGAAAATCCAACTATTTTTGAGACATACAAAATGTTATATGCGTTATATTTTTCTATTACTATCGATAACTGTTTTTGGACAGCAATTCAAAAAGGTTGATTTTACTAAAATGAATGCCCAAGTGAGTTTGTATCCTTCAGAAAAATTAATTTCTGGAAGTGTTCAATACGATTTTGAAGTAAAGCAAACTATTGATACAATTAAAATTGATGCTAAAAACATGGATATTTCTGATGTTAGTATCAATGGAAATATAATTCCTTTTAAAAACAATGGTAAATACTTAAGCTTGTATCAAGGTTTTCAAAAAGGAAACAACTCAGTTACGTTTTTGTATTCAGCCAAACCCAAGCAGACTTTGTATTTTGTTGGTTGGGATTCTGCTAATGGAGTGCAGCAAATCTGGACACAAGGACAAGGGAAGTATACATCGTATTGGTTGCCAAGTTTTGATGATGTAAATGAAAAAGTAATTTTTAACCTATCAATAGCTTTTAATCCTTTTTATAAAGTTGTTTCTAACGGAAAATTGATTAGTGCTACTATGAATGAAAAGGGTAGTGCTAAGGTATGGAAGTACGAAATGCAAAAACCAATGTCTTCTTATTTGGTGATGATGGCTATTGGACAATTTGATTCTAGAAATTTATATTCATCATCGAAAATACCACTGGAATTGTATTATAAGTCTGATGATGTTAATAAATTTGAACCAACTTATAAATATTCAAAGCAGATTTTTGATTTCCTTGAAAAAGAAACTGGTTATAATTATCCTTGGGAAATCTACAAACAAGTCCCCGTACATGATTTTTTATATGCTGGTATGGAAAATACAACGGCGACTTTATTCTCTCAAGATTTTGTGGTTGATGAAATTGGTTTCAATGATCAAAATTATATCAATGTAAATGCTCATGAGTTAGCACATCATTGGTTTGGTGATTTGATTACGGCAAAGGAAAGCAAACATCACTGGTTACAAGAAGGATTTGCAACGTATTATGCTTTATTAGCAGAGAAAAACTTATTTGGAGACAATCACTTTCAGTATGAATTATTTAAAAATGCTGAAGAAATTCAAAAAGCTTCAAATTATGATACTATTCCAATTTTAAATGAAAAAGCAAGTTCGTTATCATTTTACAAAAAAGGAGCTTGGGCTTTACATTATTTAAGAGAATCAATTGGCACTAAAAATTTTCAAAAAGCGGTTAAGAATTATTTAAAAAAATATCAGTTTAAGACCGTTGATACCGATGAGTTTTTAGCTGAAATTAAAAAAGTTTCACCAAAATTTGATGCAAATAAATTCAAAAGAGAATGGTTGGAATCTAAAACTTTTGATGCTCAAACTGCAATAGGATTGATGAGTAAAAATAAAGTAATGAAGCAGTATTTTGAATTGCAAAAAATGCAGAAACAATCATTGGATAGCAAAAAAAAAATATTTTTAACTATTTTAAAATCAAAACAATATTATATTTTATCTCAAGAAATAATTTATCAATTAATAGATGTCCCTTTCGAGCAGAAAAAAGAATTATTACAATTAGCAATGAAGACAAATGATTTAAAAATCCGTCAAGCTATTGCTGAATCAACTAAACAAATTCCAGTCGAATTTAAAGCCGAATACGAGACATTATTGAATGATAATTCGTATGTAACCAAAGAAATTGTTTTTCAACAATTGTGTGATCAATTTCCTGATGAGCGAGCTAAATATTTAGCTTCTACAGAAAACATAATTGGCAATAATGATAAAAGCTTTAGAACGATTTGGCTATTGTATGCTTGTTTGGATAAAAACTTTAAACCTGATGAAAAGCCAAAATTTTATAATGAGTTAATAAATTATTCTTCGACACAATATGATGCAACTGTTCGTAAAAATGCTCTAGAAATGCTTTTGCAAATAAATCCAACAGATGAAAAAGTGTTGACCTCATTAGTTAATGCAACTACTCATCACAAATGGCAGTTTGTGGCTTTTGCTAAAAATACTATTCGTGGAATGCTTAAGAAAGAAAAATTCAAGCAAGCATTTACTACTTTGTTACCTAGTTTGCCAGAAAGAGAACAGAACTTTTTGAAGGCTGAAATAAAATAAAAAAATCTCCTTTTAAGGAGATTTTAATTTATATCAATTGTCCAACTTCTTTCTTCAAATAAGCTAGAGCAAGTGTTGTTGGCGATTCGTTTTCTAATAAGTCACTTAAAATGACTTCACGAAGTTTATCAGCACTTGTAATCCTGTCACTCATATTTGTTTTACGAATAGTTTGGATGATAGTGTTTTTTGCAGTCAAAATAATATTCCAGCATTCATCAGAAACGTAAATTTGTTGTGCAAGGTTATGTTCAAATTCTTGTTCGATATGTTCTATAATAAAAGCTTCATAATGATTTTTATCAGAAGAAAATGGAGCTACTCTTATTAATAACTTTGACGGATGAATTCTTTCTAAAAAAATTGACATTCTCTCGTATGCCTGAAGTTTTAAAGGGAGTGCATCTTTTTGAGTGTTTTTCATCAATAAATACCTTCTGCGTTTTTCCTCATTCTTAAAATAGGATTGAAAAAGGAAGTAAGCTACAGCTCCTGTTATTACTGAAGGTAAAGTGTATGCGCCAATTTCAAATATTTTAGAGTAATCCATTGTTTTTTTAATTGTAAATTATCAATTCTATCGAAATACAAATAAACTCAAAAAAATAATTGTAATCCAACTTTTGGAACTGTATTTTTGAACTTTCGATTATGAGTATGATTCAAGAGATAATTGGTAAGTTAAACGAAGCACAACAGGCACCAGTACTACAAAAAGATGGGCCGATGATTGTTATTGCTGGAGCTGGTTCAGGAAAAACAAGAGTATTAACAGTACGTATTGCTAACCTAATGAGTCAAGGAGTTGATGCGTTCAATATTTTAGCACTAACATTTACTAA
>CAMLKV010000185.1 GCA_946480635.1 uncultured Flavobacterium sp. | reverse complement strand
TATGTTCAACGATGGTGATACTATCTATGTGGAACCATGGAGAAGTAAAGCTTTCCCTGTAATTAAAGACTTAGTAGTTGACAGAAGTGCTTTCGATAGAATTCAACAAGCAGGAGGTTTCGTTTCGGTAAATACTTCAGGTAACACAATTGATGCTAATACAATTCCTGTTCCTAAAGCAGATGCTGATAAAGCGTTTGAAGCGGCAGCTTGTATTGGATGTGGTGCTTGTGTGGCAACTTGTAAAAACGGTTCTGCTATGTTATTTGTAGGAGCAAAAGTTTCTCAGTATGCTTTATTACCACAAGGTAGAGTAGAAGCTACTGATCGTGTGTTAAACATGGTTCGTCAAATGGATGAAGAAGGATTTGGAAACTGTACTAATACAGGTGCATGTGAAATAGAATGTCCTAAAGGAATATCTTTAGAAAACATTGCTCGTATGAACAGAGAATATTTAAAAGCAAGTCTTGTAAAATAATTCAAAAGCGCCTTTGGGCGCTTTTTTTATGGCTTGATTTTTGTTAACTTAACAAAAAAAATCTAACAGATGAAAAGGATATATTTAGCTTGCTTGTTATTGGTAGCAGCAATTGGTTTTTCTCAAACAGATGAAGAGAAAGCCGAAAAGAAAAAACAAATTGAAGCAGAAAAAGCATCATTGCCTAAACCATATCATGAAATGGAAGAAGCTGATGCTAAAGTGAAAGAACTTCTAGTACAAGCAAAAGCAGAGAATAAAAATATTATGATTCAGGTTGGAGGGAATTGGTGTGTTTGGTGTTTACGTTTAAATGACTTTATCCAAAAAACAGATGAATTAAAAAGCATAGTTGATAACAATTATATCTACTACCATTTAAATTGGTCTCCAAAAAACAAGAACGAAAAATTCTTCGCGAAATATGGTAATCCTGGAGAGAAACAGGGATATCCAATTTTTATGGTTTTAAATAAAAAAGGAAAACTAATCCATGTGCAAGAAACAGGTTCTTTAGAAGAAGGGAAAGGATATGGTAAAGATAAAGTAAAAGCATTCTTTGAAGCATGGAAAGCTAAAAGCTAAAACTTCTACATTAAATTTATTTTAAAAAACGCATTCAAACTAATGAATGCGTTTTTTTATCTTTGAAAAAACAACACACTAATGAACTCAACCAGATTTTACTTTTTAATTCTTTTCTTTTCACAAATTGTTTTTTCGCAAGATTTTGCAAAGCATGTTAATCCGTTTATTGGAACGGATGGTCATGGACATACTTTTCCCGGAGCTACTTTGCCTTATGGGATGGTCCAGCTTTCGCCAGATACTAGAGTAGATGGTAGTTGGGATGGTTGCTCAGGTTATCATTATTCAGATAAAATTATTTATGGATTTTCACATACGCATTTGAACGGAACTGGTTGTTCAGATTATGGCGATATTATGTTGATGCCATCGATGGGGAAGATTCTTTTGGAGAAGGAACAATATGCTTCATCATTCTCTCATGTTAATGAAAAAGCTTCCGCTGGATTTTACAAAGTAAAATTAGATAGGAATAATATTGATGTTAGATTAACTGCTTCTACCCGTGTTGGTTTTCATGAATATACTTTTAATAATGATGGTGAGGCCGATATTGTGATGGATTTAAACCACCGTGATAAGTTACTTTATGGAGAAGTGAAAGTAATAAATGATAAGACAATAGAAGTTTTCCGAAGAAGCGAAGCTTGGGCTAAAGATCAGTATATCTATGCTAGAATAGAGTTCAATGTGCCTGTAAAAGTAAGTGGCTATGGAAACGAAAAGAATGAAACAAAATACTTTTCAGGTACTAAAGTGGTTATTAAAGCATCCAGAAATGTTAAAAAAGGAGAAAAAATTTTAGTTAAAGTAGCTCTTTCACCTACAAGTTATGATGGTACAAAATTGAACATGTCTGAAATCAAACATTGGGATTTTGAAAGAGTTAAAAAAGATGCGGAAATTGCTTGGAATAAAGAATTGTCTAAAATTGAAGTAACTTCAAACGACAAGGATAAACTAGCTGTTTTTTATACTGCGCTTTACCATACCATGGTTCAGCCTAATATAGCCGAAGATTTGGATGGAAAATACCGTGGACGCGACAACAAAATACACATGGCAGATACGTTTGATTATTACTCGGTGTTTTCATTATGGGACACATTCCGTGGAGCGCATCCTTTGTATACTTTAATCGATAAAAAAAGAACTTCAGATTACATTAATACCTTTTTAAAACAATATGAGCAGGGCGGAAGATTACCTGTTTGGGAATTGGCCTCAAACGAAACCGATTGTATGATTGGATATCATTCAGTTTCTGTAATTGCTGATGCTATGGTAAAAGGCATTAAAGGTTTCGATTATGAAAAGGCTTTTGAAGCTTCGAGACATTCTGCAATGTTGGATCATTTAGGTTTGGATGCCTATAAGAAGAATGGCTTTATTTCGATGGATGACGAACATGAAAGTGTTTCTAAAACCGTAGAATATGCCTACGACGATTGGTGTATTGCACAAATGGCTAAAATTTTAAATAAAAAGGAAGATTTTGCCTATTTCATGAAGCGTTCACAAAGCTGGAAAAATATTTTTGATTGGAAAACTGGGTTTATGCGACCTAAGAAAAATGGAGGCTGGGACAAACCTTTTGATCCTCGAGAAGTGAATAATAATTACACCGAAGGAAATTCATGGCAATACTCCTTTTTTGTACCACAAGATATTCAAGGTTTGATTGTAGCGCATGGTGGAAAAGAAAAATTTGAAGCTAAGTTAGATGAAATGTTCAACAGCGAAAGTAAAACCACGGGTCGAGAACAGGTCGATGTTACTGGATTAATTGGACAGTACGCACACGGGAACGAACCAAGTCATCACATGGCGTATTTGTACAACTATATTGGCAAACCAGAAAAGACAAAAGAAAAAATACATTACATCTTAAACAACTTTTACAAAAACGCTCCAGATGGGTTAATAGGTAATGAAGACTGTGGCCAAATGAGCGCTTGGTATGTCTTGAGTAGTATTGGGAAATATAAAGTAACACCTGGGGGTAATGTTTGGCAAAGTGTAAGTCCTTTTTTTGAAAATGTAAAAATCAATGTTAAAGATTTTGATTGGGCAGAAATCGGTAAAAATGATGTAGGAGAAGCTGTTACCGAAGTTTCTAAAGTACTTCCTGCTCCAGTTATAAAGGCAGCAAGTAAAGCTTTTAAAGATAAATTAGATGTGTCATTTGATTCTTATGATAAAGAAGCACAATTTTTCTTTAGTACCAATAACTCTGAATTTAAAAAGTTTGATAAAAAATTAATTTTAAATGAATCAGCTAAAATCAAATTCTTTTCTTCTAATGGTTCTGAAAAAAGAAGCGATACTATTTCTGCTGAATTCTTCAAAAAACCCAACAACTATACTATCAATATTAAATCAAAATACAATCCGCAATATCATGCTGGAGGAGCTGAAGGATTATTAGATGGAATTTTTGGTTCTGAAAATTGGAGAAAAGGAGATTGGCAGGGCTATCAAAGTCAGGATTTTGAATGTGTAATTGATAGACAAGCAAGTTTACCTGTAAATAGTATAAGTGCCAACTTTTTACAAGATCAGCGTTCATGGATTTTAATGCCAACACAAGTGGAATTCTACGTATCCAATGATAATGTCAATTTCGAATTGGTTGACAAAATAAGTAATGATATAGATCCTAAAATTGATAAGAATATTTTAAAATCTTATGATAGTACTAAAAAAGTAGCTTCAGCTAGATATGTTAAAGTGAGAGCTAAAAACTTTGGCAAATTGCCAGAGTGGCACCAAGGTGCGGGCGGAGATGCATTTATTTTTATTGATGAAATAACAATTAAATAATTTATGAAGACAGCAATCATTCAATCCGATATAGTTTGGGAAAACCCAAATGCCAATCGCCTTCATTTCGAAGAAAAAATCAATTCAATCAAAGAGGTTGTTGATTTAATTGTATTGCCTGAAATGTTTTCAACAGGGTTCACCATGAATCCTTCGGTGGTTGCAGAAAACATGGATGGAGAAACTGTTTTATGGATGGTCTCATTAGC
This sequence comes from uncultured Flavobacterium sp., assembly GCA_946480635.1. Next base: position 1,327 of record CAMLKV010000185.1, on the reverse strand, counting down.
CAAAAAGGAAAATGTTGCCATAACAGGAAGCGTTGTTATCAAGGAGAATGATAATTATTATAACCGTATGCTTTTTGTTTTTCCTGATGGAAAAATCCAAAAGTATGATAAAAGACATTTATTTTCTTTGGCAAAAGAAGAGGCAGTTTTCACTTCTGGAAGCGAAAAAGTAATAGTGGAGTATAAAGACTGGAAAATCTGCCTGCAAATATGCTATGATTTACGTTTTCCTGTTTTTGCCCGTAATGTCGAAGATTATGACATGCTAATTTATGTAGCAAGTTGGCCAAAACCTCGTATTAATGCTTGGGACATTTTATTAAGGGCTAGAGCTGTTGAAAACCTGTCGTATGTGATTGGTGTGAACCGTATTGGAACTGATGGAAGCCAATTGGAATATGTTGGTCATTCACAAGCAGTAGATTATTTAGGAAATTATGTTGTTGAGCCTTTAGAAAATGAATCAGTTAAAACCTTTTCTTTCAATAAAAATGAAATGCTTGAAACACGTAAAAAGTTGAATTTCTTGAATGACAAGGATAAGTTTCAATTACTTCCCTAAATCCACATCTTGATTTACGTCCCAGTTAGCTCTTACGTCAATTTCTGTTGAATAATGAAAAACTTCTTCAGGTTGACGTTTTTCTAAATAACTACCTGTGTCACGCTCCTTGTTTTTGTTTTCATCATAGATAATTCGTAACGAATATTTTTGTGGCTCAATGAGGTTAAACTCAACTATCGGATCGTTTTCACTGTATTGTGATGCTAAAATTTTTCCTTTACTATCTGTTAATTCGATAACTATTGGAAACGATTTTACATTTTTTAAATTCAGTTTTAAGTTTCCATAATCTGAATAACTACGTGTTGAAAATGAAAATTTTAGACTGTCATTTTTTTGGCCTAGATAATCTTCAAGAGCATCAGGTAACATTTTGAAAGTGTATCTTTCGTTTTCCTCTTTTTGGAAAAGGATTTCAAAATTGTGATTAAATTCATCGTAATTTGTTTTGAAATCTACTTTTGACGAGTCTTTTTTAGTTAAGCTCATTTTAGAAAAATCAAATTTTTCTAGTGGGGTATTTGTTTTTAGGGTAAAAGTTTCATTAAAGTTTAAACTTCCTCTTTGTTTAGCAATAATGCTTAAAGTATCTTGTTTTTGATTCTTCAGCTTTAAAACGAAATCTTTTTTCAGCTCTTTATTTTCTAATTGTAAATTAATAGAATCGTTTTTTATGACTGGAAGCCAAATTTGTAACGAATCTTTCTCAGGGAACTTAGTTACTTTTATTGGTAATGGCTTCCCTTTATGAATAGCAGTAAG
>CAMLKV010000184.1 GCA_946480635.1 uncultured Flavobacterium sp. | reverse complement strand
CCAATAAGCCTATTTACTTAGTATGGGAAACTGTTATGAACACTTTTCCCAAACAATGGGATTGTTCCATGTGTCAGCATGGCGCTTGCCAAATCGGAATACCCGGTGGCTCTTCTTTTAGTAAACTCAATCCTGACCAACAGGGCTTCATCGCGATTCATGTAATTCCTGAAAACACTGCTGGATATGGCATAGTTAAATTTAAAATTTATGACAAGAACAATCCAAGCTTTGCCAAGATTATGACTTTTGAAGTCCAAGTACTTTAGACAAATTAAACAATTGAATAATAACCTAAAACCAACTAAAAATGAAAAAAATCTTTCTTTTTTGCGCCACGATTTTGATTGTAAGCACAAGCCACAGCCAAGACAAAACGCTTACGAAGTATGTTCGCCGTAACGCAAACACACCAGAAGCACAAGCCGATTTAGAGGCAATGAATGTAGCATTTAAAAAAATGCGAGAAATGGGCTGTGATAAGGGGCTGGCTTGGTACTACCAAGGTGCCATTCACAACATCCCCGGAGTCATCAATGGGCAAAATAAATTATGTCCACAATACCAAACAAGTAAAGATAAATTATGGGCTTGGGGTGATTGTACACACAATAGCTCTCAAAATGCGTCTTTAAACTTTTTGTTTTGGCACAGAATGTACATTTGGTATTTAGAAAAAATTGTAAGGGACTTATCTGGAAAACAAGATTTTGCTTTACCGTATTGGAATTATGGAAGTACAGATGTTACTAATAATGCTATGGCAGGGCCAATTAGAAATAATGATGGGTCTTTGTTTGAAGCCGCTCGTTGGAGTATTTTGAATACTGGACAGCCTATTCCATCAGAGCAGGTTGACCAAATTCAATTAGCACTTGAGGAGCTAAAAACCAATCCCTCTTTTGCAGGAAAAGCTGGATTTAGTAAGAGCTTAGAAATTGCACCACATGGTTTTATGCATGACTTAATTGGGGGAGAATATGCAGAACCAGCAGAAACTTATTATAATTCTATCTACCAAAAAAACATGTCTGGACTCATGGCCAATGTACCATCAGCGGGATTTGACCCAGTTTTTTGGTTACACCACAGTATGATTGATCGCATTTGGGAGTCTTGGGATCTTTCTTCTTATGGTCAACGTCCAAGTTTAGATGATTTGAAAAACAATCCATGGCCGTATGAATTTATAGCACCAAACGGAGATAAAATTACTTATACCATGGAAGAAATGTATAATGTAGTATTTAATTTAGATTACAAATACGATTCATTATTATACGGTTCTAGTACGCCAGTTTTAGCTTCTTCAGAAAACAAAGCAAAAATTGCAAGCCCATTACAAGACGAGAAAGAACAAGTGGTTTGGGAACAAAAAGTTGGAAAAGTAATAGGAGAGGACTCTTTTATTCACAAAGTAACCAATAAATTCGCAGCAAGTACAAGCAAATCATTAAAGAGCAAACCAAATGCAAAAATGGTATTGAATTTAGATGTTGCTGTGTATAAAGAACCAACAGATTACTACACAGTTTATCTTCGCTATCCAGGTAAAAAAGATCAGTATGTTGGCCTTATGACCTTCTTTGGCGTTGCTCACGATCATGGCACTGGAGAAAATCATGAAATAGGAGAGAGTGGCGTAAAATTGAAGTATTCGTACTATGTTTCAGACGACTTGGTTAATACAGATACTAATTTTGAAATTGTTCTAAAAAAGAAAGGATCGGGAGATGCTAAAGTTACTTTAGAAAAAATTAGTATAGTACAACTCAATTAAGAATTAATGATACAGGATATTAAGAAAGCGATACTAACTGGTATCGCTTTCTTAAGTTTATATTGTATTTTTGAGATAATAGAAATAAATGCATGGATAATACCGTAATACATTGTAAAAATTCAGGGTTAGTGTTATTGAATTCTTATATATTAATGTTGTTTAATAGGCTAGAATTAATTGAGAATGATAAATTTAAAGATGCTATCGCTCAACAAAAAGCAGTATTAAGTTTGCAATATATAGCTACTGGTCAAGCCAATTCAATAAATGAACATTTGAATTTGAATAAAGTTTTATGTGGACTCCCATTAAGTACAACTATTAACAGTGGGATAACATTTTCTAGTAATGAAATTGAACAAATGAATGGACTATTAAGGGCAATAATATCTTATTGGAAAGAAATTGGCGAAACTAGCATTGATGGCTTTCGAGGTAATTGGTTAATTAGAGATGGTATACTAAAAGAAGATTCAGAAAAATGGGATATAACCGTAGAAAGAAGAGCGTATGATGTATTATTAAATTATGCACCATTTTCTTTTTCTATGATAAAATTACCTTGGATGCTTAAACCACTACAGGTTACTTGATTAAAATGATATAAAAAAAAGCCGTCTCTTTCATTAAAATGAGAAGGCTTTTTTATTATTTAATCATTTTAAACTTATTTTGAAAATAAAAGTATACCCAACGGGCTAAATATTAAAAATTATTTTACTATAATTTTCTTTGTTGCTTTCCCTTGGTTTGTAACAACTTCTACATAATAAGTTCCTTTCGCTAATTCTGTAGCGTTTATGATAGTAGTTGTTGCTGTTTTTACCAGTTGACCTAATTGGTTGTAAATACTTACTTTTTCTATCTGTAAATTATTCTCTAAAGCAATATTTACAATTCCGTTTGATGGATTTGGGTAGATAGAAAAATTAGTTTGAACAAAAGTATCAGAAGCTAAAACAGTTGTTAAATTAAATATTCTTACTTGGCCTGAATTAGTACCATTTCCGTCACTATAATTTGAACCAGCAGCTAAAATACTTCCATTTGATGATAATGATATACCATAGCCACAATAATCACCTGCAGCTTCTCCATTAATATCTGACCCTATTTTTGTCCAAACACCTGAAATATTTTGATAAACACGAACATGACCTGAATCAGAACCATTTCCATCATTTTGATAGGCACCAATGGCTACAATACTTCCATCGGATGATAAGGAAACGCTATGACCACTATAATCATTTGCAGCTTCTCCATTAATATCAGCTCCTATTTGTGTCCAAACACCCGAAATATTCCTGTAAACACGAACATGACCTGAATCCGTACCATTTCCATCATTTAGACGAGCACCAATGGCTACAATACTTCCATCTGATGATAAAGAAACACTCCTGCCACTATTATCGTTTGCAGCTTCTCCATTGATATCAGCTCCTATTTTTGTCCAAACACCAGATACATTTTGATACACACGAACATGACCTGAATTAGAACCATTTCCATCATTTTGATACGCACCAATAGCTACAATACTTCCATCTGATGATAAAGAAACGCTATAACCGCTATAATCGCCTGCGGCTTCACCATTAATATCAGCTCCTATTTGTGTCCAAACTCCTGAGATGTTCTTATAAACTCGAACATGACCTGAATCAGTACCATTTCCTGCATTATAACGAGCACCAATGGCTAAAATACTCCCATCGGATGATAAGGAAACACTTTCGCCACTTTGATCATATGCGGCTTCTCCATTAATGTCTGATCCTATTTGTGTCCAAACACCAGATACATTTTGATACACACGAACATGACCAGAAAGATTACCATTGCCATCATTTGCATTAGCACCAATAGCTACAATACTTCCATCGGATGATAAAGAAACACAAACACCACTTAAATCAACATCAGCTTCTCCATTAATATCTGATCCTATTTGTGTCCAAACACCTAATACATTTTGATACACGCGAACATGGCCTGCATCATCAGTACCGTTTCCGTTATTTTGAGCAGCACCAATAGCTACAATGCTTCCATCTGATGATAAAGAAACACTGCGACCGCAATAATCATTTGCAGCTTCTCCATTAATATTCGATCCTATTTGGGTTTGTGCTAAAGAAGTTAAAGAAATAAGAAATAGTAAATAGTAATTTTTTTTCATTTTAATTTTTTTAATTTTTAGCAAAAGAACACAATTAAATTCATTTATTAAAACAAATACATATACGTAAACATTTAGCTGAAAAGCGTAGATAATTTAAAAATATTCGTTTTACATTTTTAAATTTAAAAGTGTATTTACTAACTGAAGTGCAGTATGAAAGTTATTGTCTCAAGATTTTTTCCATAGATTTTCCTTTGGCCAATTCATCAATCATTTTATCCAAGTAACGAATCTGTTGCATAAGTTTATTTTGAATGTCTTCTACACGATATCCGCAAATTACTCCAGTAATTTTTGCAGCATTTGGATTGATTTGTGGAGCATTATTGAAAAAATCTTCAAAATTGGTTTTGTCATCTAGAATCTTCTGAAAAGACTGTTCATTATAGCCTGTCAACCAAAAAATGATTTGATGTACTTCTTCTCTGGTACGACCTTTTTTTTCTGCTTTAGCAATATAATGAGGATAAACACCCGCAAATGACATTTTAAAAACCTTTGTATTTTCCATTTATTTAATCAAAGTTAAACTTTAAGTATTCCTCTAAAACCTCTTGCAGCATAATAGGATTCGGCTCCATTATGATAAAGAAAAACAGTATCATAACGTCTGTCGCAAAATAAAGCACCACCAAGTTTTCTAATTGTTTCGGGAGTTTTTACCCAACTAGACGTTTTTAAATCAAATTTACCTAATTGTTGCAGTTCACGATATTGGGTTTCTGTTAATAATTCGATACCCATTTCATCAGCTAATGCTTCAGCACTGTTTTGAGGTTTATGTTCTTTTCTGGATTCCAAAGCTGCATGATCATAGCAAATACTTCGACGTCCTTTAGGGCTTTCAGCAGAACAATCACAAAAAATATATTCACTAGTTTTAGCATCAAATCCAATAACATCGGGTTCACCGCCAGTTTCTTCCATCAAATCCAATGACCACAGTTTGTTAGGGTTGGCAATTAGTTTTTTTTCAACTGAATTCCACTCTATGTCTTTGTGACGAATTAGGTTGTCTTCAAAGCGTTTTTTCAAAATTTTTAATAATGTCTCTTTAGCATCTTGAGATAACTCTTTTTGAATTGATTTTGCCATTTTTTAAGATTGATTAATTTAACCAAATATAAGAAAATACAGCTAATTTATTTTTAATTTAAACATCATCCTGAGATTTATCGTATCGGCTTGAAGCATTATTTAAAATTGATTTTATTCTATTTCGTAATCGTTCAGGCTTTAAAACTTCTAAACTATCGCCAAATCCTAATATAATTCGCTCCAATTCATAATTCTCAATTAAAAACAAATTAATAATGATGCTTCCATCTTCATTTTGATGCAATAGTCTTTGTGAATTATGCAGAGGTTTAGTAATTACATAAGGTGCATTGTAAGCATCAATCCACAATTGAACTACTCGTGGTTGTAAGCCTTCATTTACAGTGACACCAATTACATTTTTATAATAT
>CAMLKV010000183.1 GCA_946480635.1 uncultured Flavobacterium sp. | reverse complement strand
ACGGTGAGATTGACGAATTCCTGAAAGCCTATCTGATGATGATGGGGCAGAAAGAAGAATAATTGTACCAATAGCCTATCTTTAGAGAAGATATTTTCTTCATATATTTTTAAAAGAGGAGTCCATAAAATCAATTATGGACTCCTCTTTTTTATAACAAAAAAAATATTTTAAATAACCAAAAAAGGTTAGCGCAAATTGGGTGTTTTTCCTGTGTCTCGTACTTTGTCAATGCAATACTTTTGCATGTAAATCAACAAAAACAAACATGAAAACTAAAGGAACAATCACTTTATTTTTAGCTTTAATGCTACAATTATTAACATCATGTGATCCTAAAAAGGAAACTGATGTTAAAATGCCACATAACATTATCCCTGTAACAAAAGGAATAATGATGAAACAAACATACAGTAACGATATTCAAAGTATCATTGAAAGAAACAGAGAAAATGGAACATATCAAGGAACTGAATTTGCTTGGATAAATATAGATTCTCTTAAAAATTACATTGCTTTATTAGATAAAGTTTCAGAATTGAACAATAAAAAAATCACTGGTGTAAGAATTTATTTTTCAGAATATCCTAAAACAGGTCAATACAGTAAAGAACAAATTGCAAATTTAATTCCTGGTAGAGAAACAATCTTCTTTGCTCCTACAATTGCAACAGCTTCAAGTGAAATATCTAAAAGATATCCAATTCTTGAACATGTTCCGTTTAGCATTAAAAATACAGGAGAAAACAAATTGAAAGGAAATCTTGAGGTTATCACAAGACTACTTTCTGAAGGTGAAAGAAACAGAGACACAACTCAAAAGCAAAGATTCTTAGAGGAAAACGAAACTAGTCTTTTACTTAATGAGGTTGCCATGTTCCCTCCTCCAAAACAGTAAACATGTAAAAATTTTATGCCCTTAAATAATATTACCACAGAAGACATTAAATACTTAATAATAATATTGCAATTTATAACTGCAATTATTGGAAGTATTTATTATTATAAGTTTAAAAAAACAGTATTAAAATATTTTTTATTTCTGCTTTGGTATACCAGCATTAATGACACGATAGGCTTATTATACCAAAGTTTTAATAATGTTTCAAGCAATTATTTTATATATAATATTTATCAAATAATAAGATTCATTGTAATCCTTTTTATTTACAAAATATATATTGAAAGTAAGTTTTCTAAAAAAATAATAACTGCTTTTATATTTATTTACTGTCTTTCTGTGGTAATTAATTTTTTTGTTGAATCATTCTGGAATGATTACTTTTTAAATACATTCATAATTGGTTCCTCGTGTATTGCAATATCTGTTTTGCTATTTATGTTTGAAATACTACGTTCAGAAAAAGTATTATATATATCGGAATCTTTAATTTTTTGGATAAGTTCTGCATACTTAATCTATTTTGTGCCGAACATCCCTTTTTACATAGTCAGAAAATACTATTCGGATTCCAGCACTATACCATACATTTTTATTGTAAATTATTTCTTACTTTTAGCCTATTATTTAATACACATTATAGGTTTTATATGGAGCAAACCGGAAACGAAGGAGTAATATTTGCAACACTAGGCTTAGCAGGCTTATGTTTTGTAATTATACTATTGTTTCTAATTTTTCAAAAAAAGAAAAATATACTCATTACAAGACAAGTAGAAGCACAAAAACATTTTGAAAAAGAACTTGTAGAATCTCAAATAGAGATTAGAGAACAAACATTACGCAATATCAGTTGGGAACTTCATGATAATATTGGCCAATTAATTACTTTGGCTAAAATTCAATTACAGAAAATAAACGATCCAGAAACTAATGAACTTAATGAAAACTTAACTAACATTTTAAATGAAGTAAGAAGTTTATCTAAAGTTACCAATCCTGATTATGTGAGTAAAATAAGTCTTGAGGAAGCGTTAACCCTAGAAATCAATCGTTTTAACAGGCTTAATTATATTAAAACCACTTTAACCACAGAAGGTGAACAATTCACTATTAATCCAAAATCAGAAACTATAATTTTTAGAATACTACAAGAATTTTTTTCGAACACCATTAAACACTCTAAAGCTTCGACACTTGCGGTAAGCATCAACTATAAAACAGAAGAAGAAAAGAGAGAAGTAATTATAGTAGCTAAAGATAACGGTAAAGGATTTGACATTAATGAAACAAACGAAAGAGGAATTGGATTAATAAACATGAAAAAAAGAGGACATTTAATTGGCGCTGAAGTCAATATAGAATCAGAATTAAATATAGGAACAAGTCTTTCAATCATTTATCAACAAAAATAATCATGGAAAAATATTCTGTTGCAATAATTGAAGATCACACATTACTATCACAAGCTATTGCTGAAGTAATAAATAAATTTGAACTTTTTCATGTAGCATTTCTATGTAAAAACGGAGCCGAATTAGTCGAAAAATTGAAAACACACCCTGCACCCAAAATAATTTTGATGGATGTAAACATGCCAATAATGAACGGTATTGAAACCACCAAATGGCTTTCAGAAAACCATCCAGAGATTTATGTTTTAGCTTTAACCGTAGAAGAAGACGAAGGAACAATTCTTAAAATGATTCGTGCAGGAGCAAAAGGATATTTACTTAAAGATGTAGATAAAAAGACTTTAGAATTTGCACTTAAAAAAACTATAGAAACTGGTTTTTATCATTCAAATATTGTAGTAGATGTATTAGTAAATTCAGTTACTGGGAAGTCTAATACAAAAGAAGCTTTAAAAGATACTGAAATAGAATTTTTAAAACTTCTTTGTACTGAAATGACTTATAAAGAAATAGCCAATAAAATGCATTTAAGTCCTAAAACTATTGATGGCTATCGTGACAACTTGTTTGTTAAACTAGACGTTAAAAACAGAATTGGTCTTGTAATTTATGCAATAAAAAATAAGATATTCACTTGCTGACGCTACTCTTCGTAGCGTTCCATTTCGCGGTCATAAAATTCACCTGCTAATGTAATTAAATGTTCCATTTCTGATTCCATCTCATGTTCATCTTCATCATCTAACTCTTCGATAAATTCAACAGAATCATCTTTCAAATTGATAAGGAAACGTGGGTATTCTAAGTGAATTATAAAAATATCGTCTGGAAAGTCAGAGTTATCAGCAAGTACAAATTTTGGTAATTCCATGGTAATTATTATGAGTTATGAATTATTAATTTTTTTGAAAGTTTATTAAAACGAAGGTACAAAAATAATGCTGCTGCTGTTAAACCAGAAAGCAAACCTATCCATACTCCAATCGCTTTTAGATTAGTAAACAAACCTAAATAAATTGATATAGGAAATCCTATTACCCAATACGCAACAAAGGTAATATACATTGGCACTTTTACATCTTGTATTCCTCTTAAAGCTCCTAAAACTACTACTTGTATACCATCAGACAATTGAAAAACTGCCGCTATCAAAATTAATTGAGAAGCTATAGTAATAACATCGGCGGTTTGTAAAACATTCTCATTAACAAAAAAATGAGGCAAGATAGTGTGCAACAAAACAAACAATAAGGCGAAAGTTCCTTGTACAATAATTGCTAACAAAAATATAGATCTAGCAACGATTCGTAATTTTATAAAATCTCCTATTCCCTTTTGGTTACCTACTCTAACCATTCCTGCAACACTAAGTCCAGAAACAAACATAAAAGTGAATGTTGCTAATGTCAGAGCAATTTGATTTGCAGCTTGACTTGCAGTTCCAATTCTACCGCATAACCAAATAGCTCCAGTAAATAAAGCTACTTCAAAAAACATTTGCATTGCTGATGGCAATCCAAGGTTAATAATTTTTAAACTCATCACCTTACCTATCCCTTTAATACTAAATCCGTCGAAATAAGGTTTGAATTTCTCTTTAGATTTTAAAGCAATATGCATATAAATTACCATCACAATTCTCGAAACAACAGTTCCAACAGCAGCTCCTAGCATACCCATTTTAGGAAAAAACCAAACTCCGTAAATCAAAACAATATTCAAAAACAAATGAACCACATTACAAAGCAAATTAGCCCACATGGCATATTTGGTTTCACTCTTACCATCTGCAAATTGTTTATATCCCTGAAAAACAACTAACGGAATTAATGAAAAAGCAACTAAGTCTAAAAAAGGTTTAGCCATTTCTACAACTTCTTTAGGTTGTCCCATTAAAACAATTAATGGTTTTGCAGCATATATTACCCCAAACAGCACTAAACCAAGAACACTACAAAGTACCAATCCGTGGTGAAAAACGCTTCTACCTTTTACTAAACTATTTTCTCCATCGGCTTCTGCGATTAACGGAGTTATAGCTGTAGAAAAACCAATACCCAAAGACATACCAATAAACACAAAACTATTAGCTAAAGAAACCGCAGCTAGTTCAGTTGGACCTAAACGACCAACCATAATGTTATCTACTATACTAACTAAAGTATGCCCCAACATTCCTAATATTATTGGGTAAGCTAATTTTATATTTTCTTTAAATTCTCTGGTATATACAGAAAGCTTCATGGCAAATATTTTTGGCAAAAATACAATAATTAAAAAGGATATGGAGTTAACACTATACCCAATTCTCTAATAAAATTTTTATGAATTTATTTAAAACAAATTTATTACTACTTGTATTTTCTCTATGTTCAATGCTTAATTATGGGCAAAAAAAAGTAGGTGATATCCGTTTAGGATATGGCTTCAACGGAGGACTACCTATAAAAGATTATGTTTTTGCTGCAGGAATTGATGGACGTATACAATACGACATTACTTTAAAGAGTTCGCTAATAGGTACAACAGGTTACACACATTATTTTAGCAGTACCGTTTCTGACATTGCTTACATTCCTGCAAAAGCGGGTTTTAAGTCACACATTGGAGATCAAATCTACATTCTTGGCGAACTTGGAGCTGCTTTTAGTACCACTGGCGAAGGTGTTTCTTTTTTATGGAATCCTGGCGTAGGTGTAGCAACCAAACACGTTGATATTAGTTTGCGCTATGAAAATGTAGGCAATTTCAATACTGGGCAATTAGCTTTACGCCTTGCTTACGGTTATAAATTATAACTATTCTCCCAACTGTTTCTTGTAATCAGCAAAGTTTGCTTTAATTTTTTCATCAAGAGGAGGCTCATTTACATCGGTATACTTTTGCATTTCTTCCCAAATAATTTTTCCAACCATATAACGCGCCATTTCTTTATCATCCGAAGGGATAATATACCATGGTGCGTTTGGTTTGGAAGTTTTATTGATAGCTTCCTCATAATATTTCATATAGTCATCCCAACGCTCTCGTTCTTTTAAATCACCAGGAGAAAATTTCCAATGATGCTCCTCCTCTTCCAAACGCTTTAACAAACGCTTACGTTGCTCTTCTTTACTCATGTAAAA
>CAMLKV010000182.1 GCA_946480635.1 uncultured Flavobacterium sp. | reverse complement strand
AGGAAATATCTATGTTACTGATGAAAACAGAACAAGGATAATTAAAATTTCTAAGCAATTCTATTCCAAAGAGCTTGGAAGTACCTAATGCTATATCTGAATAACCACTAAAATCCCCATAAATCTGAAAAGTAAAGTACAAAGCACCCATTAACAAAGTTAAAGAATTGGCATTTTCATAATTATCAAAAATTTCATTAGCGTAAATTGCACAACTATCTGCGATGACTATTTTTTTAAATAGTCCCCATATTATTTGATGCAAACCATCTATTGCTTTACTATTATTAAATATTCTTTTCTCTTTAATTTGCGGTAACAAATGTGTTGCTCTTTCTATAGGACCCGCAACTAATAAAGGAAAATAACTTACAAAAAGAGAATAGTCAATTATATTTCTTTCTGGCTCAATTCTGTTCTTATAAATATCTATCACATAAGATAGTCCATGAAAAGTATAAAAAGAAATGCCAACTGGCAAAATAACTTGCAATGTCCAAAAACTATTTTCAATACCAAAAACAGATAAAAAATCAGATAAAGATTCAGCAAAAAAATTATAATATTTAAATACGCCTAAAAAACCTACGTTAATAATTATGCTAAGCCAAAACCATTTTTTTTTACTCCTTTCATTTAGAGCATCATACATTTTTAGTCCTGTAAAATAATCTAAACCTGTTGAGAAAATCAGTAAAAACAAAAAGCGCCAGTCCCAACACGCATAAAAAAAATAGCTTGCTAGTAAAAGTAATCCGTTTTGAAGTTTTAAGGATTTATTATTACTCCACCAATACATAATAAAAATAATTGGTAGAAAAATTAAATACGAAATTGAATTAAAAAGCATTATATATCCCTAAACTGTTTTTGATGATTTAGTTGCCAAATATCGCTTTTTTTAAGTGATTGTAAAAACAATTCGGCACTGTTTCCCTTTCCAAAATCACCATCAGTTATCTTCACTTTATGAGTATCAATTATTTTGAGTGCATCACAAATACTTTGCTTATTATAACTTACATTAATTATATCAGCGTGTAAAGCACGGTTTTGTTGTCTGGTACCTATGTTAATTATAGGTAAACCATAATATGGAGCTTCTCGAATTCCAGCACTACTATTACCAATTATAAATTGAGATTTTTTTAAAAGTGTAAGAAAATATTCAAAACGTAAGGATGGAAATATTCTAAAACGCGTATTATCTTTCAATTTTTCATAGGCTTTCAAAATTGTCTGACTTCCTAGGTCATTATTTGGATAAATTACCACATAGTTATGTGAATCTTCCAATAGAGCTTCTACAAAATCATTTGTATACTGCTGCATATATTTTGCCTCTGTTGTAACAGGGTGAAACATAGCAATTGCGTATTTGTCGAAAGTAATTTCGTAGTATTTCTTGGCAGTTTGCAAGTCAGGCAGATTATCAGAAAACATTATATCTACATCTGGTGATCCAATTGTGAATATTGATTGCTCTAGTTCACCCATTTGAATTAATCGGTTTTTTGCCTGATTATTTGACACAAAGTGAATATGGCTCATTTTACTTGTCGAATGCCGAATTAACTCATCAATAGTACCAGATACTTCACCACCCTCAATATGGGAAACCAAAATATTATTTAAAGAACCTACAATTGCACCTGCTAAGGCTTCTACTCTATCGCCATGAATCACAATCATGTCAGGATTACATTCTTTAACATAAGCAGACAATCCTTCAATTGTTTTTGCCAAAGTTAAATCCATGGTTGTTTCATGTGTATGATTTTCAAACGTATGCACATTTAAAAACCCACATCTTTCAATTTCTAACAAAGTATAACCATACTCTTTTTGCAAATGCATTCCCGTTACAAATACAAACACTTCAAAATCCTCATCATTTTCAAGTGTCTGTATCAGACTTTTAATTTTTCCAAAATCAGCACGAGTACCTGTTAGAAATACAATTTTTCTCATATTAATTAAAATCGCTCCAATCTAATTGCTCATCATTTTCAATATCGCGTAAAGCTTTTTTCCCTAATAAACTCTCAAAATGTTCTGCTAATATTTTTCCAGTTCCAGGTCTCTTCACCCAGATATTATCTCTAGTCAAAACTTCTCCTTTTAAAATTGGTTTTATTGTACAAACCGTAGCAAAAGCAAAATCTATAGTCACTTGTTCTTCATCTGCAGGTTTTTTAGTTCCTCCTCTCATTTGAGCCATTTCTTTACTGCCAATAATAAGTTCCTGACAGGCTTGCTCATCCATACTACAAACAATATCCGGGCCTGTACGTTGCATGTGGTCTGTAAAATGTCTCTCTAAAATAGATCCTCCTAAAGCCACGGCACCTAAACAGGCATTGTTATTTAATGTATGATCTGACAATCCAAAAACTTTATCAGGAAAGGCCTCATGCATTTCCATCATAGCACCAAAACGAACTAAATGTATGGGTGTTGGGTACAAGTTAGTAGTGTGCAATAAAGCCACTGGAACATTATGTTTATCAAAAATAGCTACTGCTTTTTGTATACTATCAATAGTATTCATTCCAGTACTCAGGATAACTGGTTTTCCAAAAGAAGCAATATGTTCCAATAAAGGGTAATTATTGCACTCTCCAGAACCTATCTTATATGCCGGTATATCAAACTTCTTTAATCTTTCAGCTGCTGCACGTGAGAAAGGGGTTGATATAAAAATCATCCCATTACTTTCTACATAATTTTTCAATTCCAGTTCTTCTTCTTCATTTAAAGCACAACGTTCCATGATTTCGTAAATAGAAACATCTGCATTTCCTGGAATTACTTTCTTGGCAGCACCACTCATTTCATCGGCAACTATATGCGTTTGGTGTTTTACAACCTCAACACCTGCTCTTTTAGCAGCATCAACCATTTCTTTGGCAACTTGCAATGAACCTTCATGGTTTATACCTATTTCAGCAATAACCAAAGGTGGATAATCAGAGCCTACTTTGCGCCCTGCAATTTCTATATATGGATTCATAGTTTGAGTTATGAATTATGTTTTATATGTTTATTAAATAAATATTCAGCGTAGTCAAAGTCTTCTTGCGTATCTATATCTACATTAGCAAAAGGATGATTAACTATCATTGGATAAGCATTTTCACTAATAATATTATTATTTAAAATTAATTCTGCTTTAGTGATATAAAGTAATCCGTTTTCAAAATACAAAGGGTCCAAATCTTGACTTCGCTGACCTATTTCATAATTAAAAGGAATAAATTTATCTTCGATGATTTTTCCTAATTTTTGATGATTTTGACTCACAGTAAAAAGACTATCATGATTTCCTTCTTGAAAAGCTGAAAATGCGTCTTCTAATAAATTTTCAGGACGCAACGGATTTGTGGGCTGTAAAAGAAATACATTTTCCACATTCGAATCAATACATTGCAAAACATGTTTTAAAGCTGAAACTGTTGGTTCTAAATCGCCTGAAATATCTGATGGTCTGTCGACTACTAACGCTCCGAACTTTAAAGCAACTTCTTTTATCGCTTCATCATCAGTAGAGACATAGACTTCATCTATAAAATTCTGTTTTTTTGCACATAAAATACTATGAGTAAGTAGTGGTAAATCCCCAAAAAGCATGATGTTTTTTCCAAGCAGTCTTTTGGAGCCTCCCCGTGCAGGTATAATTGCTATAGTATGTGAATTATTTTTTTTCAAAAATTTAAAGTTTTCTTGCAACAAGACCATAACTAGCTCCTATCGCTTTAGGGTCTCTCTTTTCTATAAAACCTTCTATGGCTTTCTTTATTCTTCCTTTAATACTTTTAGGCTTGTCTTTTTGCATTCCTGTATCTACAGCTGCGTACTCTAAAATCTCAAATCCTGAGTTTTCAAGAAAAAATACCACAATATGTTCCCATGGAGTAAAAACATGATGCTCTATAAGATGCTTTTTCTGAAAGGCATATAAACTTCCTTTAAGTAATAAGTTTATTCTATTTTTACTTGATTGAGGGTTAGGTATTGACAAAATTAAATATCCCCCCTTTTCCATATGGTTGGCTATATTTTGAATTCCTAACAAAGGATTTGCTAAATGTTCTAAAACTTCAAGAAAAACTACTACCCCTGCCTTTTTTGCTTCACTAGGAACAGGATAGTTTAAATCCCAAATGGTTGATTCTTCAATTTTCCTTACATAATCAAAAGGTTGCCAAAACCCCTTTAAATCTTCAATTTTGGTTTTCATAAAACCAAAACCGGCGCCTATATCACTGACTACATCAGTAGGTGCTAAAGAAAAATATTTATCTAGCATTGCATTAGCAAAAATCCCTCTATTTTCAAATATTTCAAAAGGTTTATTCATCGTCTGGTTTCCAATAAATTTTAGTTTGAGGCAAGTTACAAAATTCCTTGTATTGCGATAAATTATAACTCGTTCTATTTTTAATAATTCTTTTAAAATTCCGTGCTAAATCCCACAAACTACCTAAAAAAGCCTTAAGAGCATTTGTATCCCCTTTTAAAATTTTAAAACGTAGTTGGCAATACATGGAATAAGCTATTTTTTGGGGCACTAACTTCCAAGGCAAAAACATACAATAAAGATACCATCCCGCACGGAGCGACCGTCTTAATCTTATTGAATAATCTTCATTTTTTTGTCTGCTTTTATTATCTACTCTATGCTGTACAAGTAATTCAGGAACATAATGCACTTCCCATTTTTTCAAAAAAAGATGATATGCCGCAAAATCTTCTTCACCATAAAAAATAAACCATTCTGGGTAATTAGGGATTTCTTTCCATGCCTTTAAATTCCAAACATGACCGCAACCAACAAATCCTTGAACCCTTTGTTTTTTTTGAGTTGTTCCGGTTTGAGTTGGTTTATTTTTACTCCAAAAAATTCTACAAGCAATAACGCCACACTTCGGATTATTTTTAAAATGCTTTTCTATATTTTCTAGTACATTTTCAGATAAAAAATGAGCATCATCATCTAATGAAACAGCATATTTCCCCAAAGATTTTTTAAGTAAAACATTTCGATTATGTATTAATCCTAATGATTCATTATTTTTCAGTAAAATGATTTTAGGATAGTTTTCTTTTACATATTCAAAAGTTCCATCAGTAGAAGCATCGTCGTAAATCAAACATTCAACTTCTTCACGTGATAATAAATTTTCTAAGTTTTGAAGCGTAATTTTTAAATCTTCAATTCTATTTTTTGTTGTAATAACTATTGAATATTCAACTTCCATCTAAAAATTTTTAACACAATCTTTTGGCAATCCCCATTTTACATATAATAAGGACTGTATTTTTTTATTTGTCAATATTCTTTTTAAAATCTTATTTCTAAAAAGAATCCATTTCTTATCTACCGTTTTATTTATTTCAAAGTTTCCTACTATTACATTTCCAGAAGAAACATCCTTACTCACA
>CAMLKV010000181.1 GCA_946480635.1 uncultured Flavobacterium sp. | reverse complement strand
GTTACCCCATTGTTTGCCCAACAAGGCGGAATGTGGATTCCTTCACTTTTAAAAGGAATGAACGAAACAGAAATGAAAAATTTAGGCATGAAAATCACTGCCGAAGATATTTATTCGGCAAACAAATCAAGCTTAAAAGATGCTGTTCCTCAATTTAACGGAGGTTGTACTGCTGAAATGATTTCTTCAAAAGGACTTTTACTAACTAATCACCATTGTGGGTTTGATGCTATACAAAATCAATCATCTTTAGAGCACGACTATTTAACAAATGGTTTTTGGGCTTATAAGATGGACGAAGAGTTACCAAACAAAGATTTGTATGTAACTTTCATTGTTCGTATTGAAGATGTTACTACAAAAGTTTTGGAAAACCTTACTTCAATCGCTACTGAAGCTGACAAACAAAAAAAAATTCAAGAAAACATTGCCTCTTTACAAAAAACATTACCTAAAGAATCTTGGCAGGAAAATCAAATCAAAACATTTTATGATGGAAATCAATACCTTTTATTTGTAGTTGAAAACTTTAAAGATATCCGTTTAGTGGGTGCACCACCAAGCTCAATTGGAAAATTCGGATCAGATACAGACAACTGGGTATGGCCTAGACACACAGGAGATTTTTCATTATTTAGAGTTTATGCCGATAAAAATGGTCGTCCTGCTGAATATTCCCTATTTCTATAAAAGGAATTCAAGAAAATGATTTCACCATGGTGATGGGTTATCCCGGAAGAACACAGGAATACCTACCTTCTTATGCTGTAGATCAAATTATGACTACAATTGATCCAGCAAGAATTGAAATTCGTGATGTTGCATTAAAAGTTCAAGACGGTTTTATGCGCAAAGACCAAGCTATCAAAATTCAATACGCCGCAAAATATGCAAGTACGGCTAATTACTGGAAAAAATGGATTGGTGAAGTTAAAGGTCTAAAAAAATCGAATGCAGTAGCTGTTAAGCAAAAATTTGAAAAAGAATTTACAGATAAAATTACTAAGGCTGGAAAACAAGCTGAATACGGAAACTTATTAGCAGATTTCAAAACAAATTATGAAGTTATTACCCCTTATGCTTTAGCTCGTGAATATGCAAGCGAAATTTTCTTGCGTAATTCTAACATGGATTTATTAAATTTTGGATACAAATTATATCAGTTAGAACAAGTTTACAACACTAAAGGAGAACAAGCTTTCAATGACAGAAAAACCAATCTCGTAAATGCTTTCGAAGGTTTCTACAAAGAATTCAATCCTATTGTAGACAAGGCTATTTTCGAACAAGTAATTAATTTGTACACCACAAAATCTCCTAAACAGTTTTTACCTAATTCATTAAGCAATATCAATTCTGTTGAATTGGCTTCAGATATTTATAAAAACACAAAATTGACTTCATATGAAGGTTTGAAAGATTTAATGAACGGAGATGCTAAATCTGTAATTGAAAAAATTAATCAAGATAAGGGTTATACTTTGGCAAAATCAATTGCAGAAGCCTATGAAAAAAATGTTCTTCCTAAATTCAACGAAATAAATTTAAAGAACATTGCTTCACAGCGTACTTATATGAAAGCGATTATGGAATTAAGTCCAAAATCGGCTCGTATTTTCCCTGATGCCAACAGTACACTTCGTGTAACTTATGGAAAAGTGAAAGGTTACAAACCTTCAGATGCAGTTACTTATTCTTCAATGACGTATTTAGATGGTGTAATGGAAAAATATGTTCCTGGTGATTACGAATTTGACGTTCCTAAAAAATTAATCGAGTTATATAACAACAAAGATTATGGACAATATGCTGATAAAAACGGAAAAGTCCCTGTAGCCTTCATTGCTACAAACCACACAACTGGAGGTAATTCAGGTTCACCGGCATTAGATGCTAACGGAAATCTAATTGGTTGTAATTTTGACCGTGTTTGGGAAGGTACAATGAGCGACATTTATTATAGCCCAGAAATTTGTAGAAATATTATGGTAGATGCCCGCTATATACTTTTCATCATTGATAAATATGCTGGTGCTAAAAACATAATAGACGAGTTAAAAATTGTAAAACAAACTCCAGCAAAGAAGAAATAAAAATCACTTACAAATAAACAATTTAGAGCAATTATCTTTCACAATAATTGCTCTATTTTTTTGGCACGTAATTTGAGAATTATCTTGCAACGGTGAAGTTTGATTTTTTGAAAAAATTTTTGAAAAAAAATATTTCATATTAAAAAATTTATATCTTTGCCACGAATTAATAATTAACCTTTTATAATTAAGTAAGATGAAAAAAGTTGTTTTAAGCTTAGCATTCGTTGCTGCTGTATTAGTTTCTTGTAAAGATCAAGCTGCTGCTGAAGCTACTGAAGCTCCAGTAATGGAAGAGGCTGTTGAAGCTGCTGCTGAAACTGTAGATACTGCTGCTGTTGCTGTTGATTCAGCTGCTGCTACTGCTACTGAGGCTGCTCCTGCTGCTGACGCTGCTGCTGCACCTGCTAAAGAAGAAGTAAAAAAATAATTAGATAATCTCTAATATTTTTAGCTAAGGCTCCGCAATGCGGGGCTTTTCTTTTTTAAACACTTCTCATTTTTAATCTTGGAATACTATTTCAGGGAATACAAAATCATTTGAAGCAAAGTCTAATACCTCTGCAGAAACCGCAGAACGCATCATTTCATCAATTCCCCTCTGCATCAATAATTGTGTGGTATATTTACGGCTTGTAGCCATTTCTTTTTTATCAACAATCAATCGGAAGTAAAATTTGCCACTAGAAGTTTTAAAACGCATTATTGTGGCCGAGTCTAAATCTTTTTTAAGTTTTTCAATATCTTCTTCACACTCAAAACGCAGTTCATAACTATCACTCGTCAATATTGTTTTCCCTTTTCGGGATACAAATTCGAATTTATAATTTTCGTCTAATCGTTTACTTATTACAAAGGTAGCCATGCAGCAAATATAAAGGCAAAGGAGCAACGTTAAAAGCATTGCTAACACAAAATATCAACAACTTTAGCAAATGCTGTAATAACTAATAGAATATTAAATTTTATTCGGAATAAGAAATAGAAATGTTGTAAAAACAAAAAAGCCTTAAACATTGTTTAAGGCTTTTGTACTCAAGGCGGGACTTGAACCCGCACGAACGAAATGTTCACTGGATTTTAAGTCCAGCGTGTCTACCAATTCCACCACTCGAGCAAATATATTTTAACTTGGTAGTCGAGCGAAAAACGGGGTTCGAACCCGCGACCTCAACCTTGGCAAGGTTGCGCTCTACCAACTGAGCTATTTTCGCATTGCGTTTTTAAAGAACTTCGCCATACTTGTTCCGTATTGCGAGTGCAAATATACAACAAGAATTTACTTCTGCAAGAACTTTTTTAAAAAAAATTGTATGTTTTTTTTAAGCTATTGAATCGTAATATTTTACAAATTTATTTTTTTGAAAGCATTCGCTTAATTTCATTCAATTTCATCAAAGCTTCAACAGGTGTAAGTGTATTAATGTCTAAATTTTGAATTTCTTCTTTGATTTCTTCCAATAAAGGATCATCTAAATTAAAAAAACTCAATTGTAAATCATCTTGCACCTTATCTCCACTCAAAACTTCTCCAGAATGATTTTTTTCTAACTTCTTTAATATCTTACCTGCTTTTTGAATCACCGTTTGAGGCATTCCAGCCATTTTAGCCACATGAATACCAAAACTGTGTGCACTACCTCCTTTTTCAAGTTTACGGATAAATAAAACTGTATCTTTTAATTCTTTTACAGAAACATTGTAATTCTGGATTCGAGGTAAACTCTCAGTCATCTCATTTAACTCATGATAATGCGTTGCAAATAGTGTTTTTGGCTGTGCAGGGTTTTCATGCAAGAACTCAGCAATCGCCCAAGCAATAGAAACACCATCATATGTACTAGTCCCACGTCCAATTTCATCTAACAACACTAAACTTCTATCTGAGATATTATTCAAAATAGAAGCGGTCTCATTCATCTCGACCATAAATGTAGATTCACCCATCGAAATATTATCACTCGCTCCTACTCTAGTAAAAATCTTATCTACTAAGCCTAAAGTTGCTGCTTCTGCCGGAACAAAACTTCCCATTTGTGCTAATAACACAATTAAAGCCGTTTGACGCAAAATTGCCGACTTACCCGACATATTAGGTCCGGTAATCATAATGATTTGTTGAGAATCCCTGTTTAAATACACATCATTCGCAATATACGGCACTCCAATAGGCAATTGCTTTTCAATTACAGGATGGCGTCCATTTTTGATATCCAATTCAAACGAATCGTTTATTTTTGGACAAACATAATTATGATCGATTGCTTGTTGCGCAAAAGATGACAAACAATCTAACTGAGCCACTAAATTGGCATTATGTTGTACTGGTTTTATATACGTAGCAATCCAAGCAATTAGTTGCTCAAATAACTGTGTTTCCAACTGATGGATTTTTTCTTCAGCACCAAGGATTTTCGCTTCGTATTCTTTCAATTCTTCAGTGATGTAACGCTCTGCATTCACCAAAGTCTGTTTACGAATCCATTCTGAAGGCACTTTATCTTTATGCGTATTTCTTACTTCTATATAATAACCAAAAACATTATTGAAGGAAATCTTTAATGATGGAATTCCCGTTGCTTCGGATTCTCTCTTTTCAATTCCTTCTAGATATTCTTTCCCAGAATTAGAAATAGTACGCAATTCATCCAACTCAGGATTTACACCAAAAGCAATTGCATTTCCTTTATTGATAGCTACAGGAGCATCCTGATTTAAAGTAGCAGCAATTTTTTCACGAAGCAAATCACAAGCATGCAAACTATCACCAATTACTTTCACTGCTTCTTGTGGGCTTTTCAACGCTAATTCTTTAATAGGGATAATCGCATCCAAAGATTCTTTAAGATAAATCACTTCTCTTGGAGAAATTCGTCCTGCAGCAACTTTAGAAATCAAACGTTCCAAATCTGAAATTTGTTTAATTTGATACTGAATTTGCTGTAAAACTTCCTGATTATCTTTTAAATAAGCCACCACTTCATGACGCCCGGTAATTTTATTAATATCTTTTAGCGGAAGTGCCAACCAACGTTTTAATAACCTTCCTCCCATTGGAGAAAGCGTTTTATCAATAACATCCAAAAGCGTTACTGCATTTGGGTTATAGCTATGATATAATTCAAGGTTTCGGATTGTAAATCGATCCATCCATACGTAAGCATCTTCTGCTATGCGATGAATCGAAGTTATATGCTGAATTTTGTTATGTTGTGTTTTTGACAAATAATACAAAATTGCTCCAGAGGCAATTATTCCATGAACCAATTCTTCAATTCCAAAACCTTTTAAAGAATTAGTTTGAAAATGCTTTGTCAGGGTTTCTAAAGCATAATCTTCTTTGTAAATCCAGTCTTCCAGAAAAAAGCTG
>CAMLKV010000180.1 GCA_946480635.1 uncultured Flavobacterium sp. | reverse complement strand
TTTAAATTCTTTTTTCAAGTAAGCATCTACTTCAACTTTAGCAGAATCTCCTATTTCAATTTTTACAATATCGTTTTCATTAACATCAACTTCAACTTCCATATTATTAAGGTTTGCAACCCTCATCATCTCGGTACCTGCCATTTGTTGAGTTCCTAAAACTCTTTCACCTAACTCAACATCAAGTTTTGAAATAGTTCCATCAACTGGAGCATAAATAGCTGTTTTACCTAAATTTTCTTTAGATTCGCTTACCGTTGCAGATGCGCTTTCTACATTATAATATGCAGCTTGTTTTGCGGCTTGAGCACCTTCGAATGTTGCAACAGATTTTTCCCATTCTGAACGAGAAATTACACCTTTATCAAAAAGTTTTTTATTACGTTCGTAATTAGATTTTGCTTCTTTAAACTGTGCGTCAGCTTGACTTAATCCTGCTTTAGTATTAGATAAGCCTGATTTTGATCTTTTCAACCCAGAAACATATAGTTCAGGATTAACTCTAACCAATAAATCTCCTTTTTTAACTATTTGTCCTTCTTTTACTGGTAAAGCAATGATTTCTCCAGAAACTTCAGATGATATTTTAACTTCTACCTCTGGCTGAATTTTACCTGTAGCTGAAACGGTTTCTACAATAGTTCGGTTTTCAACATTCACAACTTCAACCTCAGTGCCTTTCTTTTTATTACCAATAACACCGCTTTTACTTAACCCAAGCAAAGCAACTATTAATAAAACAGTTCCACCAAGTAGTATATATTTTGTCTTTTTTGTCATGATATTATTGTTTTGTAAAAATCGGAATACCGAAATAGAATTCTAAAATTTTTGTTCTAAAAATATAGTCGTATTTTGTTCTTAACACTTCAGATTGAGCTGTGATAAACATATTTTGCGCTTGATTATAATCGAATACATTCATTAGCCCCACTTCATATCTTTCTTTTGCATATTCTAATGCCTTTTGTCTTGCCTCAAATGACACTATAGCAGCTTCGTACGATTTTTGAGCTCCTTTTGTATCTGTATAAGCTGTATAAACTGTTCTTTCTAAATCAACTTCAGATTGTTGTAGTGCAATTTTTGAACGTTCTAATGCAATTTTTGATCTTGAAACATTATTCCTTGCTGCAAAACCGTTAAATATTGGTACCTGTAATGATAATCCAAAATTTTGACCTTTATTATCACTAAACTGATTAAAAACAGCATCAGGTTTTCCTAAAATTGGAGAAAAATTTGGCTGCACAACCTGCTGACCAGTTCCATCTACATATCCAATTACAGATGTTGGATTTGAAGCATTTGGAACAATACCAACAACTCTATCAGAATAAGCTGCTCTAGTATTAAAACTATAAAATCCGGTTAATGATGGTTGATATGCAGCACGTGCAATTTTTACATCTTTCTCAGCAATTGACACATTGGTTTGAGCAATTTTCAACTCTGTACGTAATTCTTTTGCTTTATCATAAATTGCTTTAGGATCTTGAAGTAAAATTCCGCTTTCTGGAATAACCACATCACCATCAGCTATATCAAAAGTCACAAAATCTTTAAGTTGTAATAACTGAGCTAAACTTAATTTAGAAATCAACAATGAATTTTCAGCTGCAATTAATCTTTGATTATCTGTTGCCACAGTCGCTTTAACATCCAACAAATCACCTTTAGGGATAACTCCTGCCTCAACAAGTTCTGTTGTTTTTTCTAACTGTTTGTTATCATATGCTAATTGTTCTTGCTGAACTTTTACACTTTCTTTGTTGAATACGATTTGCAAATAGGCATTAACTACATTTAGAGAAATATCTTCCTGCATTTTCGTCAACTGATACTGTGAAGCAATTATCGAAAGATTAGCTTTTCTAAGCTGGTTTTGGTTTTGTAAACCCTTGTAAATATCAACATTGATATTTAGTCCCGCAGAAGTAAACTGAGTTGTTTGATTTTCTAACAAACCTGTAGTTATATTCTGGTTTAAACCAATATTCCAAGAATGAGAAGCTTGTCCATTAATGGTTGGTAAAAAGTTACCAATCGCGTCACTTTTGCTTACTCTAGACGTTTGATTATCTAAAGCAGTTTGCTTTATCGAAATATTGTTTTTAATAGCGTAGTCTACACATTCCTCTAATGTCCACTTTTTTTCTTGACCAAAAGACAGAAGTGACATAAAAAGTATTATAAATAAACCACTAATTTTAATTTGTTTCATTTGTATTTGAAAATGTGTTTCAAATTTAATTGTTTAACAATTAAATCTTACATAATTTTTCATAGTAAGACATCTGATTTTCTTTTTTGTTACATTTTTCAAATAATATTTTTTAGAAAATAATTTACATTTGCTGACCAACATATTGTTATGAAAAGATATTTTTTTGCTATGGCCTTCAGTTTGATAGGATTTTTATTTAATAGCTGCTCGAGCTCTCAAAAAATCGAGTTGATGAAGCCTGAGCCAGACGAAGCTTTACCTATAAAATATCCTATTACTTCTTCATACATTAGTTTCCCTGTTAACTTATCATTAAAAGATATAGAAACTCAAACTAACAAATCATTAAATGGATTGATTTATGAAGACAATGATCTGGAAGACGACAAAACGCAAATGAAAATTTGGAAAAGTGCCCCTATATTAATTTCTGAAGAAAATAACAAACTAAAAACCATTGTTCCACTCAAAATTTGGGCAAAAGTAAAATATGGTACAGACGCTTTAGGAATGAACCTTTATGACATTAGAGAGTTTAACTTAAACGGAACCGTAACCCTTTTAAGTGATGTAAAAATGAGCAATTGGAAAGTGACCACCATTACATCATTAGAAAATATCGATTGGCAAGAAAGTCCGACAATCACAATTGCAGGAAAATTGGTTTCTATAACCTACTTAGTAAATCCAACTATACGAATTTTTAAATCTAAAATTGAAAGAAAGATTGATGAATCATTAAATAAGACTCTTGATTTTAAATCAAATATGCTTGATTTAATGCAAAAAGTAAGTGACCCTATTGAAATGAGCGCAACATATCAGTCTTGGTTAAAAGTAACTCCACAAGAATTATATGCCACAGAAGCCCAACTTAAATCGAATGCAGTAAATCTAACTGTTGGATTAAAATGTTTAATGGAATCGAGCATTGGTTTAAAACCAAAATCAGTTTTTGATAGAAATAAAATTGTTCTAAAAACAACATCTAACTTACCCGAGAAGGTTGTTGCTAACATAACTGCCGTATCTACTTACCAAGATGCATCCAGAATTATAACAGAAAATTTCAAGGGACAAGTATTTGGCTCAGGAAAGAGAAAAGTCACGGTTCAAAATGTGCAAATTTGGCACAAACAAGGAAAAATGATTATTGCATTGGACATGACAGGTAGCCTTAATGGAAGAATTTATCTTTCTGGCTTTCCTCAATTTGATACTGAAAAAAAAGAATTATATTTTGATGAATTAGACTATGCTTTAGAAACCAAAAGTCGTTTAATGAAAACGGCTAACTGGCTTTTTCAAGGAATGGTTTTAGCAAAAATAAAAGAAAGCTGTCGCTATTCCATTCAACCTAATTTAGACGAAGGAAAGAAAACAATGCTTAAATACCTTAACAATTACTCTCCTGTAACAGGAGTTTTCGTTAATGGAAAAATGAATGATATTACTTTTGAGAAGGTTCAGCTTACTAACAGTTCCATTGTCGCCTTTTTAGGGATAACTGGAAATATTAAAGTAAACATCAACGGAATGTAGCTCAACTAACTTTTCTTTTTTTGAAACATTTTATAGACCGCAAAGCCTATTAAGGCAACCAAAATATAAGGTATAACCATTAAGTAAACTATACCATCATTAACAGCTTCTGCTTGAGAAACATCTCCCGTACTTTCTAAAGATGCTCGACACATGGCACACTGAGCATTTGAGGCAATAGGTAATAGGCAATAGGTAACAAGTAATAGTTTTGCTAAATAAAAACTTTTGACTTTTGACTTTTGACTTTTAACTTTAGTTGACATAATAAGGCGAAATCATTAAGTACACTACAACACCAGTAACAGCAACGTACAACCAAATTGGGAAAGTAATTTTTGCAATTTTTTTATGTTTATCAAAACGCTCCGCTAATGCTCTTACGTAGGTAATTAATACCAATGGTATGATTACAATTGAAAGTGTAATATGCGTTATCAAAATGAAGAAATAAATAGCCCTCATAGCACCTTCACCTCCATATGGAGTAGCTTCGGCAGTCATATGATAGAAATAACAGCCCAAACTAAAATAACAGCAGTAATTCCATTAATAGTAGCATAAATTGGAGGCAGAAAAGAAAGAGGCTGGACATCAAATCCAAAATCTTTTAATTTAACTTTAAACAAAAGTGCAACCACTAAAGGGATTGCCACTGATAAAATTGTTATCCAAACATTATATTTTTTTTCTGTATTATTTTCCATTATTCAGCTAATAATTTTGTTATGTCTTGTTTTAATTGTTTCACACCTTCTTCTTTCAAACCATCATAATAGATGATTGGATTACCAAAATCATCCTTACGACTTCTAATATTTCCCTCTTTATCTATCAAAGCAAACAATCCTGAATGTTCAAATCCACCATTTACTTTTTTGTTTTCCCCAACATATAAATTAAATCCTTTGTTGGCAATCTCAAAAATTGTTGTTTTATCGCCAGTTAAAAAATTCCAGTTCATCCCTTTTGCTTCTATATCTTCAGCATGTTTTTTTAAAATTTCGGGAGTGTCGTTTTCAGGATTGATTGTTATCGATGCAATTCCGAAGTTTGTGTTAGAAGCAAAACTTTCCTGAACAAATTTCATCTTTCTGTTCATAATAGGACAAATTGTAGGACACGTAGAAAAGAAGAATTCTACAACATACACTTTACCTTTATAGGTTTCATTAGAAATGGTTTTATTGTCTTGATTGGTTAACGAAAACTTTGGTGCTGGACCAATCGTCAATAAATCGGCTTTAGCACTGCTTTTATCTCCAATCGAATTTAATCGATCACCTTTAACAATGTCGTTGTTTTTAATTCGCTCAACAATTTTTGGTATAACCAAAATCCCAAAAACTAAAATGACAAATGCCATTCCTATATAAGACTTATTCTTCATTGCTTATTTTTTTTCGTGTAAACGGAAGTCCTTTTTACTATTGTTTCTTTTTAAAGCTAATCTATACTCTCTAAGCATTATTTTTACATCGTCAGACATATCATTATGTAAATCGGCAGCTGAAGTTGTATTATAGCTTTCTTTATATTCTTCAATACCTTCTTTATTTTTTCCTTTCCTTCCTCTGTGATTTCTGTCTTTATCTAAAATGATAACTGCAGAAGTACTTTTATCAGCATCTAGTTTACCAACCAAATGAAATGAATCATAATATTGTTGAATTTCATCAGGTTTTGCAAACACAAATTTCCAAGCTTTCATGTTTTCGGT
>CAMLKV010000179.1 GCA_946480635.1 uncultured Flavobacterium sp. | reverse complement strand
TTGTCCCAAATTTTCCAGACACCTTGTCTTTTTTTTATAAAATAGGTTTGTTTGTTTAGTTTGTTGTAGTTTTTGGCAATTTTGTTGTTCTCGTCCAACCATTCTATATTCCAAAATTCATTGACTTGCGCGACTACTAAGTCATTATCTAGATGTTTGGTTTTGAAATCAAAAACTTCAAAATTTGATCTATTGTCCTCACTGTTTACTTTGTAATTTAGTTTAGCATGCCTTTCTAAATAATCTGAAATTCTTTTTTTGAAAGGTGCATCTTCAAAAACATATTCTGTTATAGGTGTCAAATCTACAATTGGAAGTTTTTGCATGCAAAGAAACTCAGAATGACAATAATTGTAGATTATGTCTTGAAAAAAAAGATCATTTATTTCTTCTTCAATAACATTTTTTTTGTTTGTCACCTCATTGATGATTTCCGATTTTGATTGATTTTTTAAGTAATTATTTAATGAAGAATATCCTAAAAAAATGGCTAGTTTATCTAATGTTTTTAGAAAACGTAAGTCTGGATTTTCTTTTGCAGAATAGTCGTCATTAAAAATTCGTTGAAGCGTAATACTAGATATAGTTGTACCTAGCTCATTTCTTTTCTTTCCTTGAAGATGTTCTGAATTTGAAAGAGTTTCAGCTATGATTTCAGAAAGTGTTATAAACTGTGCTCTCTTCCATTTTGTACAAACACCTATAGAACTATTTTTTACAATTTCGCAATTGCAAATACTCATCTTAAGCAAATCAATTATCGCTTTCATAGTAGATTTGGTTTTTGGTTGTTATAACTTAAGCTTAATTTATTATTGTGATTAAGTTAAGATTTTTTTATGAGTATTTTTCTGTCAAATGTTTAGTTAAAGAGTTAATATTTTTGCAATATTAATTAATTAACTACGTAAACCAAAGTATTTTATGAAAAAAACAATCAAATCAGCAATTAAAAAGTTAGGATTTTTTCTTTTCGCTATTTTAGTATTTGTTTCTTGTGATAAAGATGTAAGTGATAACTCACAAGATGGAAAATTGATGGATGGTAAAGTCAATCTTCTTGATCCAGGAAGGTATGGTTGTGCCGAATTTTCTCCTGAGTATTTAAAATCTATCGATTTTACAACTCCAAACGAATATAGAGCACAATTATCTGTATTACGCCCAGATTTAACAGCTTCACAAAAGAGCATTGCTAACGCAACGGCATTACCTACAAGTTTTAATTTACCTGCTCAACCAATTGGTGATCAAGGGTCAGAAGGTTCTTGCGTTGGATGGGGAGTAGGTTATACTGCTCACGGAATTACACGTTATATAAATAATACTATTCATCAGAGTAATTGGGGTGGAGCTTCAAGAAGTGCTGCTTATGTTTATAATCAGATTAAAATTTCAAACTGTGGCTCAGGCTCATATCCTAATGACGCAATGAATTTAATTAAAAATCAAGGGCAATGTAGTAATTCACAAATGCCTTATGTAGCAGGGGGCTGTTATACACAACCAACAACACAACAAAGAACATGGGCAGCAGGAAGAAAATCGAATGGATGGTTTTATGTAAATACTACTTCTGTAGATGATATTAAATATTATTTAAGTCAAAATTATCCAGTAGCTGCTTGTTTTGATGTAAACCAGAGCTTTTATGACGCAAGAAACTATAATTATGTTTGGTCTTCGCTTTATGGTTCAAGACAAGGAGGACACTGTGTTTGTATCGTTGGGTACAATGATGCTACAAGACAGTTTAAAGTTCAAAACTCTTGGGGATCTGGCTGGGGAAGAAGTGGCTACTTTTATGTGACTTATGATAATATTACAAGAGGAGCATTTAATTGGTTAGGATGTATTTTGCCAAATGCAGCTGCAAATTCGCCTCAATAAATAAAGATGGTTATTTTTTACAAGAAAGGGTGTCATTTGACACCCTTTGGATTTTATTTAAACTTAGAAATTAGTTTTTATTGGTCTTATTTTTACCATTTTTGAATTTTACGTTCTGAACAACTGGCTCTTTTTTTTGAGTTGAAGATGATTTAGAATTAAAATTCTTTTTAAAGCTTCCTGTTTTAGGCTTGTCTGATTTTGGTTTGTCTGTTTTAGGATTGCTTTTTGAAAATGATTTAGCTTCTACCTGATTTTTCTTTAATACTTCAGTAGGGTTTTTAGGATTGTCTTTCGTGCCTCTTAAATGAATAACTAAACCATTCAAAAAATTACGAAGCACTTGGTCACCACATTCCATATACTTTGGATGATCATCATTGCGGAAAAAATTTCCTACTTCACCTTTCGACATTCTGAAATCTACTAATTGCATGATTTCTACAATTTGATCATCACGTAATTGAAGCGCTACTCTAAGTTTCTTGAAGATTTCGTTATTATTCATTCTAAATTATTTTAAAAGCCAAAGATACGCTTTTGGAAATGCTTCTCGCCATAATTTTTCATTATGTTGTCCGCCTTCTATAACTTGAATTTCAATTTGACTGAATGAATTAACTTTTCTTTTTAGCAAATCGGTCATTTTGTTCATGTCATTTACCATTGTCTCGTCTTCATTGTCACCACATAAAAAATACATTTTTGCATTCATTTTAGGGCTTTTTTCGGTTAAAGAATAAATTTCATTGCTAAACCAAAAAGATGGAGAGAAAATAATTCCTTTTCCAAAAATATCTGGATATTTTAATAACGCATAATAGGAAACCAAACCTCCTAATGAGCTTCCAGCAATTGTGGTGGTTTCAGACTTTTTAATTGTTTTGTAGTTTTTATCAATGTAAGGTTTTAGAGTTTTAACTATAAAATCTAAATAATTGTCAGCATTTCCACCACCATATTTTTCATTTTTGTATGGAGTTAATTCGTTTATGCGTTTATCATTGCCGTGTTCTATTCCTACCACAATTGTTTCAGCATTTAAACTGTCTAATGCTTCATCAACATTCCATTCACCAGAAAATGAAGTTGATTTGTCAAATAAGTTTTGAGCATCATGCATATAAATGACAGGATATTTTTTTTTGGTTTCTGTGTAGTTTTTAGGTAAGTAAATCCATATTTTCTTTGAAGTTTTGAGTTGTGGAGCATCAATAGTAAAAGTAGAAACCTGTTTACTGGCTGTGCTTTCTTGAGACTTCATATTTTGAAAACACAAGAGAAAAGCTACAAAAAGGATTATTTTTTTTAACATATTTCAGATTTACATTAAAAAGTATAGTTTTGCTAAAAATAGCTATTTTATGGATTCGTATGAAGAGAAAATAAGTTTACTATCAGAAATGATTGCTTTTGCTGTAATTGATGGGGAATTACATGATCGTGAGTATGATTTTTTAAAGATGGTTTCAGAAGAGTTACAAATTGATAAGGAAACTTTTTTGAGTTTGTTTAGTAAAAGAAACGAATTTGAAGTAATTAAAGATGAATTTCATAGAATACTACATTTCTATCGTTTGGCTTTATTGATGCATTGTGATGGTGTACTTCACAACAGAGAAAAGATTGCAATTCACGAAATTGGAATTAATATGGGACTCAATCCAAATGCGATGAAAAAAATACTTCATTTAATGGAAGAGGCTCCTGGTCAAATGGTTGAAGCAGAAACATTACTTTGTGCTTTTCATGAGCAGTTGAATTAAATTTTCTCCTGTAACAATTTTATCTCATCACGAAGTTTTGCCGCTTGCATGAAATCTAAATCTTTGGCAGCTTTTTCCATGGCTTTGCGTTCTTTTCTATTTCGGGTTTAGATAAGTATTCGCTTTCTGGTTCGGCAGCTTTCAGTACTTGATTTTCATAATATTTGGTTGAAACGGAATTGTTACTAAGTGCATTACCTAAACTTTTGTTTAAGGCTTTTGGTGCCAAATTATTAGCAGTGTTGAAATTGATTTGCTTTTCGCGACGATAATTAGTTTCATCTATAGTTTTTTGCATCGAAGCTGTAATTTTATCAGCATACATAATTGCTTTACCATTTACATTTCGGGCTGCACGACCAACTGTTTGCGTTAATGAACGGTGACTGCGTAAGAATCCTTCTTTATCAGCATCTAAAATGGCCACTAAAGAAACTTCAGGTAAATCAAGACCTTCACGAAGTAAGTTTACTCCAATAAGTACATCAAACAACCCTTTACGTAAATCTTGCATGATTTCGACACGCTCTAATGTATCCACATCTGAGTGTATATAACGACATCTTATTGAAACTTTAGTTAAGTATTTTGTCAATTCTTCCGCCATTCTTTTGGTTAAAGTAGTGACTAAAACACGTTCGTCCACTTCACAACGTTGTTGTATTTCCTCAATTAAATCATCAATTTGATTTGCACTTGGACGAACTTCAATAATTGGATCCAATAAGCCTGTTGGACGAATAACCTGCTCGACATAAATACCTTCTGACTTTTGTAATTCATAATCGGCAGGTGTAGCAGAAACATATAAAACCTGATTTTGTAATGCTTCAAATTCTTCAAACTTTAGCGGACGATTATCCATTGCAGCCGGAAGTCTAAAACCATATTCTACCAAATTCTCTTTACGACTTCGGTCTCCTCCATACATGGCATGAACTTGCGAAATAGTTACGTGACTTTCATCAACCACCATTAAGTAATCATCAGGGAAATAATCTAACAAGCAGAATGGGCGAGTACCAGCATCACGTCCGTCAAGATATCTTGAATAATTCTCAATTCCAGAACAATAGCCTAATTCACGAATCATTTCCAAATCAAAATTGGTTCGTTCTTCTAATCGTTTTGCTTCAAGATGTTTGCCAATTTCTTTGAAATAATCTACTTGTTTAACCAAATCCTGTTGAATAGCCCAAATCGCATTTTGAAGTACATCTGGTGAAGTCACAAACATGTTGGCAGGATAAATATTTAGCTTTTCGTAACGTTCTATGACTTTTGAAGTTTTAGCATCAAAAGCTTCAATTTCTTCAATATCATCACCAAAAAAATGGATACGAAAAGGTTCATCTGCATAACTAGGAAATACTTCGACAGTATCACCTTTTATGCGGAAAGTACCGGGAGTAAAATCTGCTTCGGTACGAGCGTATAAACTTTGAACCAAACGATGTAAAAACTTAGTACGTGATATAGTCTGATCTTTTTCTATAGAAACTACGTTTTTTTGAAACTCAACCGGATTTCCGATACCGTACAAACACGAAACTGAAGAAACTACAATTACATCTCTTCGGCCAGAAAGAAGGGCAGAAGTGGTACTTAAACGGAGTTTTTCTAATTCATCATTAATAGATAAATCTTTTTCAATATAAGTACCTGTAACAGGGATAAAAGCTTCGGGTTGGTAATAGTCGTAATACGATACAAAGTATTGCACCGAATTGTTTGGGAAAAACTGTTTGAATTCCGAATACAATTGCGCAGCAAGTGTTTTGTTATGTGCAAGAATTAAAGTTGGTCTTTGCACTTCCTGAACCACATTAGCAACTGTAAATGTTTTCC
>CAMLKV010000178.1 GCA_946480635.1 uncultured Flavobacterium sp. | reverse complement strand
GCACAATAGTTCCATTTTGAGTAATATGTTTTTCGAAATTATTAATCTGCTCGAAACGATTTTCCCAAAATTCTGGTTTTATATCTTCT
The DNA here is from genome assembly GCA_946480635.1 of uncultured Flavobacterium sp. The sequence continues at coordinate 5,415 of CAMLKV010000178.1, read as the reverse complement.
ACTTTTTCAATTCCGGGAAGATTTTCATTCAAAATATACTCCGGATGTACTCTAGTTACCAATACATTTTCATAATGTGTACGATTGAAAACAGCAAATTTTCCTTTTTCTGGCAAAGCCAAATAATGACGCCATAAATAATCGTGCTCTAATTCGGTCGAATTGGGTGTTTTAAAACTATGCACCACTACCCCACGCGGATTAAATTCTTTAAAAACTTCTCGAATCAAACTATCTTTCCCCGAAGTATCCATTCCTTGTAAACAAATCAAAACACCATAACGATTATGAGCATACATAACGTCCTGCCACTCACTCAAAGGTTTTTGCACCTCATCAAGCATTTTTTCTTTCTCCTTGTCTTTTAACGCAGTTTCTATTTCGGTTGGAAAATCAGATAACTTAAAAGGTTTAGTGATTTTAAAGTCTTGAGAATTAAAAGCTGTCATAGTTTTAAAGTATATTTGTTATTGTATGTAGCTATTTCCCGCTTTTCGCTATATCTTTTTACTGTAACTTCGAGATCCTCAGTTTCCGTAAAAAGGATGCCGCTACACACGAGCGAAGCGAACTGACGAAGTAATCGGGGCTATGCTTATTTGTAAATATATGGAAAAAATTCAACTACTTGCTTTTTTGACTATTCAAGGTATTGGAGCTGCCTCAGGAATAGTATTTCACAACAACTCATTATTTATTGTAAGTGATAATTCTGGTTATTTGTTTGAACAAAAACTGGATAAATCTCCGTTAATAAAACACTCACTAATAAAAGATGCTTCGGTTAATATCGAAAAAAAAAGAAAACCAGATTTTGAAGCCATCACCTTAAAAGAAAATGAACTACATGTATTTGGTTCTGGTTCTACCATCAATAGAAATAAGAAAGTCATTTACAACTTAAACACAAAAGATGTTAAAGAAACAGATTTTTCATCCACTTATCAAGGATTAAAGTCAAAGTTTAAAATATCTGACGATGATTTAAATATAGAAGGTGCTTTATATATAAACGAAACTTTGTTTCTATTTCAAAGAGGAAATGGATTAACTGCTAAAAACGGAGTTTTTAAAATCAGTACCGACAATCACTATGAGTTCTTTCCAATTTCATTACCCAAAATAAAGCATGTCGAAACCAGTTTTACCGATGCTGTTTTAATCGAAAATAAAATTTATTTCCTAGCAGCAGCAGAAGATACCATTTCGACTTATGAAGACGGAGAAGTTTTAGGTACCATAATGGGAATGATGAATCCAGAAACACTCGAAGTTGAAAAACATATCCAATTAACACCCACGCATAAACTGGAAGGCTTGACGCTTTTTGAAAAGAAAGGAAATCAATTGACTTTTTTACTTTGTGAAGACAACGACACTGAAGATTTAAATACCACAATTTACAAGTTAGTTCTAAACGTAAAATAAACAACCCAAAATTGAAACTATGAATCCAAATTCTGATCGTAAAATTTTTAGTTCGAGAGTTTTAAACTATCCAGTTGAAACTGTGTATGAAGCTTTTTCAAATCCAGAATATTTAAAAAATTGGTGGGGACCAGAAGGCTTTACAAATACAATTCATGAATTTGATTTAAAACCTGGCGGAAAATGGATTCTTACCATGCATGGTCCTGAAAAAGGAAATTATGAAAACTCATCTGTTTTTAAAATAGTCGAACCACTTAAATTAATCGCTTGGACAAGAGTTTCTCAACCTTTTTTTGATATGGAAATTGGTTTTAAGAAAATTGATGAATCCAAAACTGAGATTTCTTTCCAAATGATTTTTGATACCGCTGAATGTGAGAAGATTAGAAAGTTCGCTGAACCAAAAAATGAAGAAAATTTTGATCGATTAGAAAAAGAAATTTCAAGAATGGTAAAATAAGTTAAACCCAATAATATCAATGTATTTCGGTAAAAACCAAAAACTAACTTTGTCAAAAAAAATATTTTTTTTTATATCCTTCCCAACCTTTTTATAAAAAACATCCTCTTTACATATAAAGACCTTTATTGTGATAGACGAACAATTAATACAAGCCTGCCGAAAAATGCATCGAGACGCCCAGCGTAAGATGTATGAATTAATGGCGCCCAAACTTTATCAGGTATGCAAACGCTACTTAAAAAAAGAAGAGGAAATAGAAGAAGTGTTAGCGGATGCCTTTGTAATCATTTTTACAAAATTGGATCAATTAAAAGAAAACGCTGCTTTTTACAGTTGGGCAAAACGCATTACTATTAATGAGTGTTTACATTTATTAAAGAAAAACGTAAACTTCAATTTATATCTAGAAGAATCAAGTTTTAAAATTCAGCCCGAAGTAGCTCAAGATTCAAGCTTAGAGGAACAGGATGTCTTAAAACTACTGAATTATATTCCGGAAGGATGTAAAACAGTATTCAATTTGTTTGTCATTGAAGGGTATTCACATAAAGAAATTGCAGCAATGCTTAAAATTTCAGAAGGCACTTCAAAATCACAATTGAATGTAGCAAAAACCAAATTGAAAGATTTAGTGAACAATTTCTACTATCAAAACGCAAAGTAAGTAATGGAAGATCAAGATAAAATATTCGAACAATTTAAAAAAGCTGCCGATACCTCGGAAACCCAAAATTTTCCAGGAATGGAAAAAATCTGGTCCCGTGTAGATGCCAAACTGGATACCGAAGTATTTAAATCACAAAAGAAAACCAATACCAACTGGAAAAAGTTTGCTATTGCAGCATCAGTAGTTGTAGGAAGTGTTTTTGCTTTCCAACTATGGAAACAATTTAACACAACAAAAGAGCCTATTCAAAACTCGGTTGTTGAAACAACAAAAGAAGAAATCAAGTCACTTATTAGCAGTGATTCAACTGATATTGTTGTAAATGATGAGCCTAGAATTGATAATAAAACCAACGAAAAAATATTACATCAACAAATACAAAGTGTCAACCAAGTAGCAGTTTCTGAAAATAAACCAAAAGCTAATGATAGTATTCAAGTAAGATCAATGGCAGCTCCAATTATGGAAGAAGATAAAGGTTATTTAAATTATTCAATGAATCACGAAACTGTAGGTGTAAAAAGTTCTAGAGTTGACGAAAGCGATTACAAAGCCAAAGAAGAACCTGCACAATCAATAACTCTAGGCAAAAAAGCTCCGCCATTAGTAGTTGTCGATGGTAAAGCCACTGATAAAAAAGTTTCAGACATTAAAAATTCAGATGATTTAGAAACAATAGTAGAGCTTAAAGAACCTTTATACATTATCAACGGAAAAGAATATTCTGAGAAGGAACTCTTTGGACCTAATCCTACTTCACCCTATTATCCATTAAATAAGCAGGAAATTGAATCGATGTCAATTTACCAAGATGAAGAAGCCATAGAACTTTATGGCGACAAAGGAAAAAAAGGAGTTGTAGTTATTAAAACTAAATACGGAAGACCGGCTGTTCAAAAAAAATAGCCAGAAAAATCAATTACTAACATATTAAATCTTACTATTATGAAAAGTGTAAAACTATTTTCATTAGCCATAGCTATGCTTATAAGTTTCGTAGCAATGGCACAAGAGAGAACAATTACAGGAATAGTTTCAGACTCATCTGGACCACTTCCAGGAGTAAATGTTGTAGTCAAAGGAACAACCAGAGGAGTTTCAACCGATTTTGGTGGAAATTATTCTATAAAAGCTACACAAGGAGAAATACTCATTTTTAGTTTTATGGGAATGCAGAATGTCGAAAAAACTGTTGGAACCTCTAACATCATTAATGTAAAAATGAAAGATGATGGTCAGCAACTAAAAGAAGTTGTAGTTACTGCTGTTGGGATATCACGAGAAGAAGGATATTATTCTTCTTCTCCAAAAAGAACAAAAAAATCCAGAGCTGATAAGAATCAACTTGCTGGTCAAGTTTCAGGTTTAGCTGTAGCTTATGAAAGAGACAACAAATTGGTTATTAAAGGAAAAAAGAATGATGAAAAAAAACCAATCTCTACAAGTGATGAAGACTATGGCGTTTTTGTCGAAAATGAATTTGAAAGTCCAAAACAATCGCCACTTTCTACTTTTTCTATCGATGTTGATAATGCTTCATACACCAACATCCGTCGTTTTATAAATAACGGTCAACAAGTTCCTAAAGATGCGGTTCGTGTTGAAGAAATGATGAATTTCTTTAAATACCAATACGCACAACCTAAAGGAGAACATCCATTTTCAATTACAACAAATTACAGTGATTGCCCGTGGAATTCAAAAAACAAATTGGTTCGCATTGGTTTACAAGGAAAAAGTATTTCAACAGAAAATTTACCTAATTCCAACTTTGTATTCTTAATCGACGTTTCTGGTTCAATGAGTGATGAGAATAAATTACCATTGTTAAAGCAATCAATGAAGATTTTAGTAAACGAATTACGTGCTGAAGATAAAGTTTCAATCGTGGTATATGCTGGTGCGGCAGGTTTGGTTTTAACTCCAACATCTGGAAACAAAAAAGAAACCATTATCAATGCTCTAGAACAATTACAAGCTGGCGGAAGTACAGCAGGTGGTGAAGGAATTAACTTGGCTTATAAAATTGCCAGTGAAAACTTTATCAAAAACGGAAACAATCGTGTGATTTTAGCCACAGATGGTGATTTTAATGTAGGAGCTTCATCTGATAATGATATGGAACGTTTAATTGAAGAAAAAAGAAAATCCGGAGTTTTCTTGACTTGTTTAGGATATGGAATGGGAAACTATAAAGACAGTAAAATGGAAACTTTAGCCAATAAAGGCAACGGAAACTATGCTTACATTGATAACATTCAGGAAGCCAATCGTTTTTTAAGTAAAGAATTTAAAGGATCTATGTTTGCTATCGCCAAAGATGTAAAAATTCAAATCGAGTTTAACCCAAAACACGTTCAGTCATACCGATTAATTGGCTACGAAAATAGAAAATTAAGAGCTGAAGATTTTACAAATGATGCTATTGATGCAGGAGAACTAGGAAGTGGTCACACAGTAACGGCTTTATACGAAATTATTCCTACTGGTGTAAAAAGTTATTTCTTTAAGGAACCAACTGACTTAAAATATTCTCAACCAAAATCATCTGAAAATAATTATAATGATGAATTGGCTACTATTAAATTTAGATACAAAAAACCTGATGGAGACAAGAGCATTGAAATGGTTGAAATAATTTACAACTGCAGTGGCTTGGTTAGGATTAAAGCTGAGAGATTCAAAACTTATTGAAAATAAATCATCTGATGACATTAAAAACCTTGCGAAACAAGGCTTGCAAAATGATTCTGAAGGTTACAGAGCAGAATTTATACGATTAATTGAAAATACTAGATTATAATAGTTAGGTTGTGTTTTATTGTTTGGTTAAGAACCCTAAGGATCTCATTCT
>CAMLKV010000177.1 GCA_946480635.1 uncultured Flavobacterium sp. | reverse complement strand
GTCAACTTCAATTGTTTCTTTTGTATCTGCAGTAGATTTAGTGATAAAAACGTCGTCATTTGACATGTCTTTGAAAGCAACTAATCTGTAATTTTCTGGGTGAATTCCTTTTTTCATGATAAATCTTTTTATGATTTGTTACCTTTGGTTTTGATGCTTTTTTACTAATAAAAAGGTATTAACTTACAGTAACTTTTATTTTTACTAATTTTATTTTAGGGTGCAAATGTACAACTATTTTTTAAAATCCAAATATTTCCGTAACATTTTTTGATTTTAACACACTAATCCTGAAACTTTAATTATTCATATATTTGTAAACTAAACTAAAAAAACATGAACGAAATTATTAAGAAAAACGGAATTAATTATGGAATAATAACTGGGGTTATCTCAATTTTAATCACAACAATAATTTATGTCACAAACATAGAATTATTTACATCAATGTGGATTGGTTTGGCAAGTATTACTATATACATAATAATAGGATTAGTTTTATTGACAAAAACTAAAAAAGAATTAAATAATATATACCCATTTAAGGATGCCTTTACAACCTATTTTATATCAGCCGTAATTGGTATTTTAATTTCAGTTGCTTTTAACATCGTATTATTTAATTTCGTTGACCCAGGAGTTAAAGACACTATTAAAGAATTATCTATAAAATCAGCAGTAAGTATGATGCAAAAATTTGGTGCTCCATCATCAGCAATTAATGACGCTGTAAAAGAAATGCAAAACACTGATCAATTTTCAATTTCAAAATTATTACAAGGCTCTGTTTTTAGTATTTTATTTAGTGCAATTTTTGGATTAATTTTGGCTGCTATTTTTAAATCTAAACCTTCATATCAACAATAGTGAATATTTCAATTATAATTCCTTTACTAAACGAACAAGAGTCGTTACCTGAATTAACATCATGGATTACAAAAGTCATGACTGAAAACAATTTCAGCTATGAAGTTATTTTTATTGATGATGGAAGTACTGATGCTTCTTGGGAAACAATCCAGAATTTATCAGCAGAAAATTCAAACATAAAAGGAATTAAATTTTTAACAAACTTTGGAAAATCTCAAGCCTTACATGCTGGATTTGCAAAAGCTCAAGGAGACGTAGTCATTACAATGGACGCTGATTTACAAGACAGTCCAGATGAAATTCCTGAATTATACAATATGATTACTAAACAGAATTATGATTTAGTTTCTGGATGGAAGAAAAAAAGATATGATTCTGTAGTAGCAAAAAATTTACCTTCAAAATTATTTAACTGGGCAGCCCGAAAAACGTCTGATGTTCAGCTCAATGACTTTAATTGTGGATTAAAAGCCTACAAAAGTATTGTCATAAAAAATATTGAAGTTTCTGGTGAAATGCACCGTTATATACCAGTTTTAGCAAAAAATGCTGGATTCGGGAATATTGGCGAAAAAGTCGTTATACATCAAGCCAGAAAATACGGAGAATCAAAATTTGGGATTAATCGTTTCATAAACGGCTTCCTTGATTTAATTACAATTTGGTTTTTATCTAAATACGGAAAAAGACCAATGCATTTATTTGGCGCTGCTGGAGTTTTAATGTTTATCATTGGGTTTATTTCAACATTTCTGATAATTGGATTAAAATTACTTAAACTGTATACAGGTTACGAAACAATATTAGTAACAAGCAATCCTTTATTTTACATTGCACTTACAGCGATGATTATTGGTACTCAACTATTTTTAGCAGGTTTTCTGGGAGAAATTATACTTCGCACAAAAAGCAACGAAGAGCGATACAAAATTTCTAAAGAAATTAATCTTTAGGTCGATAAAATATTAATTCTAAAATTAAGAAAATGCATATAGAAAAGGCAATTTTAGACAAAGTAAACGTTTGGCTAACCCCAACATTCGATAATGAAACTCAAGAAGCGATCAAAGATATGATGACTTCTTCACCAAAGGAATTAGAGGACAGTTTTTATAAAAATTTAGAATTTGGAACTGGAGGAATGCGTGGTGTTATGGGAGTTGGCACAAACCGCATTAACAAATACACATTAGGTAAAAACACTCAAGGATTATCAGATTATTTAAAAAAATGTTTTCCTGGAGAAGAACTTAAAGCAGCAATTGCTTACGATTGTAGAAACAACAGTAACACACTAGCTAAAGTTGTTGCCGATGTATTTTCAGCTAATGGAATTAAAGTGTATCTATTTTCAGATATGCGTCCAACTCCAGAACTTTCATTTGCGGTTAAGCATTTAAATTGTCATGTTGGAATTGTTCTTACTGCATCTCACAATCCACCTGAATACAATGGATACAAAGTGTACTGGCAAGATGGAGGTCAAATTGTACCACCACAGGACGGTGAAGTAATCAAGGTTATTGAAAATTTAGAGTACACTGATATAAATTTCAATGCAAACGAAAACCTAATCGAATACATCGATGTTGCCGTTGATGAAGCTTTTAGAGATTCTACTGTTGCTAATGCAAGTTTTGATACTTCAAAAACCGCAAGAGAAAATTTAAAAATAGTTTATACTCCACTTCATGGAACTTCTATAAAAGCAATTCCGGGAGTTTTAGCAAAAGCAGGATATACTGATGTAAACATTGTCAAAGAACAAGAAGTTCCTAACGGAAATTTCCCAACAGTAAAATCTCCAAATCCAGAAGAACCAGAAGCTTTAGCCATGGCAATGGAATTAGCTGATAAAGTTAATGCAGACATCGTTGTAGGTACAGATCCGGATTCAGACCGATTGGGTGTCGCTGTTAGAAATACCAAAGGTGAAATGATTCTGTTAAACGGAAATCAAACTATGGTAGTTATGACTGCATTTCTTTTAGAGCAATGGAAAAAGCAAGGAAAACTAACCGGGAAAGAATTCATCGGATCCACAATTGTATCTACTCCCATGATGCTTGATTTAGCTGAAGCTTATGGTGTTGAATGCAAAGTTGGATTAACTGGCTTTAAATGGATTGCCAAATTCATCAAAGACTTCCCTAATCAAAAATTTATTGGTGGTGGAGAAGAAAGCTTTGGTTTTATGGTTGGTGACGCTGTACGTGATAAAGATGGTGTTGGTGCTATTTTATTAGTTTGCGAAATTGCCGCACAGGCTAAAGAAAAAGGAAGTTCGTTGTATCAAGAACTACTTCAAATGTATGTTGATTTTGGATTCTATAAAGAACATCTAATTTCAATCACTAAAAAAGGAATTGAAGGAGCAAACGAAATCAAACAAATGATGATTGATTTACGTGAAAATCCACTTTCTCAAATAAATGGTCAACGAGTTGTTTGTGTAGAAGACTATCAAAGTTCAAAAGGTAAAGATTTCATGAACAATGAAGAATTTGAAATCCAAATACCTAAATCGAACGTATTAATTTATTATTTAGAAGACGGAAGCAAAATTTGTGCACGTCCAAGCGGCACTGAACCTAAGATCAAATTTTATTTTAGTGTAAATTGTGCTATTGAAAGTCTTGATGATATTTCTGAAGCTGAACTTCTTTTAGATAATAAAATTACAAACATTATAAAAGAACTTAATATTAATTAATGGATAATAACCTTAAAAAAATAATTCCTTTTACACTACATTACAAAAGGAATGTTACTCTAAACATTATTTTTAATGTGTCATATGCTTTATTTAGCACATTATTAATGGTGTCCCTAATGCCTACGCTTGATGTTATTTTTGACAAAGGCGAAAAGGTATTAACCAAACCAGTTTATACTGGAATTTCAAGTATAAAAGACTATGGAGTAGATTATTTAAACTACACCATCACAAGTGTTTCTAACGAACATGGTAAACAAAATGCTTTATTACTAGTAATTGGAATCGTAATAATGACAGCATTGCTGAAAAACTTTTTTAATTACTTAGCTTCAAGACACGTTACTGCGTTACGAAATGGAGTATTACGTGATTTAAGGCAAAAACTGTATCATAAAATAATTCATCTACCAGTATCGTATTATTCGGATCAGCGCAAAGGAGATGTTATGGCACGTATGCTTGGAGATGTAGGTGAGGTACAAAACTCTTTTTTTCAAATTTTAGAGTTAGTTGTTCGTGAACCACTCACCATCGTCTTTTCAATTGTTGCCATGCTGTTCATAAGCGTAAAATTAACAATGTTTGTATTTTTATTCATTCCAATCTCAGGATTTATCATCTCTAGAATTGGTAAAAGTTTAAAATCAAAATCTCAACGCGCACAACAGGAATCAGGAGTTTTCATTTCGACTTTAGATGAAACTTTAACTGGGTTAAAAGTGGTTAAAGGGTTTAATGCCGAAAATATTTTTATTCAAAAATTTAATGATTCTATCAATAGACTATTAAAATTATCTAATAGTATTTCAAACAAAAACAATTTGGCTTCGCCAATGAGTGAGTTCTTGGGAATTATGACTATTGGGACATTACTTTGGTACGGAGGACATCTTGTTTTAGTAGAGAAAAGCTTAGCAAGTACTGCGTTTATTACCTATATAGCTCTTGCTTATACTATCCTTACTCCTGCTAAAGCTATTTCAAAAGCTTCTTATCAAGTAAAAAGTGGTTTAGCGGCAGCAGAGAGAGTTTTCGTTTTATTAGAACAAGAAAACACTATTACTGATAAACCAGATGCTGTTATAAAAAAATCATTTGATGAAAAAATAACAATTGAAAATATCAATTTTGCTTACGCAGAAGAAAATGTATTGAAGAATTTTTCTTTGGATGTTCCAAAAGGAAAAACTGTTGCTTTAGTTGGACAATCAGGAAGTGGGAAAAGTACTATCGCTAATTTATTGACTCGTTTTTATGACGTAAATGATGGAAAAATTACTATTGACGGTATTGACATCAAAGATATTGAAATACACTCTCTTCGATCTTTAATGGGATTAGTGACGCAAGATTCAATTTTATTTAACGATTCAATAAAAAACAACTTACTTATTGGTAAACCAAATGCTACTGACGAGGAAATAATCGAAGCACTTAAAGTTGCTAATGCCTATGAGTTTGTAAAAGATTTACCAAACGGTATTGAAACCAATATTGGTGACGCTGGAGGAAAACTTTCGGGAGGACAAAAACAACGTTTATCTATTGCTCGTGCAGTTCTAAAAAATCCTCCAATTATGATTTTGGACGAAGCAACCTCAGCATTAGACACAGAAAGCGAAAAATTTGTTCAAGTTGCTCTTGAGAATATGATGCAAAATAGAACATCAATTGTAATTGCACACCGTTTATCTACAATCCAAAAAGCAGACAAGATTGTAGTGATGCAAAAAGGTGAAATTGTAGAGCAAGGAACTCACGATGAACTTTTAGCTAAAAACGGAACTTATTCTAAATTAGTAATGATGCAATCCTTTGAATAAACATAATCCCGATTCGTTCGGGATTTTTTATTACATAAAGAATGTATATCTTAGTAAAAACATTCTAATCATGAAACAAAGTACATTCACTGGTCTTTTTATAATACTTTAAGGACTTCTTTTTTATT
>CAMLKV010000176.1 GCA_946480635.1 uncultured Flavobacterium sp. | reverse complement strand
TAGGAATGTTTAAACACCAATAGGCTTTGGTTGATAAAAACTCATGAATAGAATCTATATCTAATCTTGACTTGTCTGTTGAGATGGAAAATTGGTCTTTGTATATTGTTATGTCTTTCATACTTTTTAACCAGCTAATCGATTCATAATATAGAAGAATGAAATTCCAGAAATAATGGTTGCTATTAAGCAAGCAATAAAAACTATTCCGTTATTATGTGTTTTTCCAGTGAAACCCTTAATTACCATATAGGATAAAAAATAAACTGGTACTAAAAGCCCAAAATGAGCAAATTTAAATACGATTACGATTAGTAAAATTAAACCAGTTCCTGCAAAACTAGCAATTGCTATTCCTAGGATACTCTTCAAAATCAATTCTTTATCAATTGATTTGTCATTAAGAAACAATTGATGCTTGATATATCTATTTTCTATGAATGCGTTTAAATGCTGTTTTGTCCAAAGTTCGGATGAAATATTTGATTTAATTTCGTCAAGACTAAAACCTTCTTTATTAAGCTTAATTAATTCATTTAATACTCTGTCTGATTCAGCTTTATTTATATTTTTTTGTTCTATTTCTTTAAGAAATCTTTCTAATCCACCGCGATGATCGATTTCCTTTAAAATGCTTTCATCAGCTTTACCTGAATAATCCATCATTGTGGTGTATGCTTCGATAAGTTCGTCATCTGTGAATTTATTGTACATAATTTTAGAAGGTGTTATGAGCTGGCTTGATTTTTCAGTTTTTTATATTCTCGGATTAACTCTTTAAGTTGTCGATTTGAAGTAACATCGATCTGTTTATCTGATAGAAAATGTTTGAATCTGAATTTGCTATTATAGTTTTTTGAAATTATTTCTTGGTCAACAACAAAGAGCTCATTTCTTAAATGTTGTTTTTCATTTTCGAATCTTTCCAAACTTTCAAATTTATCTTTTAAATCCCTACGAAAAGTATTCGTGTTGAAAGGAATTGAGTTTAAAATTTGCATTTGTTTTTTAGACTTGAAATCTAAACTCGCAATAATCTTAAAAGCAATTTCTTCAATATCATTTTTTGATAAAGTGTCAATTTTTTTAGGGAGAAAAGATTCTAATTTAGATTTTTTGGTTATCATATTTTTAGATGATTTTTTTAAGTAGGCACATAACGTCCCGTAGATTTGCGAAGTTTGGGATTAGTTTACCCAAAAGTATAAATTTAAGATAAAGTTTACAAATACAAAACCAACATTAAATTAAGCTTTAAAGTCCCACTTTCATTACACCGCTGTTGTGTGTTCGTATTTCTTAAAATTGCTTTTCAAAAGTCTTTCCGTTAAACTTATATATACTTCCATCTGCCATTCCAAAAAGCAAATTGTCATTATTGTCTTTATAAATGGTCCAAATCATTGGTTTAGATTGATTGTCGCTAACTGAATAGTTTGTAAACGTTTTACCGTCATATTTCCAAGCTCCTGTATATACATCTCCAAACCAAATATTGCCGTCCGAATCTTCTTCAATAGCAAAAGGATGTTCAAGTGTACCTGGTTGTGATTTATTATCTCCTCTTCTTGTGCTTGTAGGGTGGATTAAATTATTCTTTTCAGAAAAATTAATTGTTGAATTGCCTTCCATAAGTAAAACGCCAATTCCATTATTTCCTATCCAAATTCGTCCTTTTGAATCTGCTAATACACTTCTTATATGCAGTTGCTCATTATCCTTTAGGTTTAATTTTTCAGCATCAAAGATGTTTACCATTTTGTTATCATAACTGAATAGTGCTGCATAAGTCGCAATCCAAACTTTACCGTTTTTATCTTTTGAGATACCCGTAACACCATAAGAATTATTATAATTTTTATTTTGGGGTTTTGGGAAAATCAAATAATTCATATTTATTCCGTCAAAACGATTTATCCCGTCTTCTTCCCACGAATAGAACCATAAATATCCATTGGTTTCATTCCAATCAAATATTGGGTTGTTATTTTTAGATGGATAATTAGTAAACTTTCCTTTGTCATATAAGCTTATTCCTTTTGCAGTTCCAAACCAAATTTTTCCATACTTGTCTTCTTGAATTGAACGGATTTGATTGTCGGATAAACCTTCATTAGTTGTAAAGTATTCAAATGATTTACCGTTATAAAAACTTATACCTTCATTATGACTTCCAAACCAATAATTGCCATTACTATCCTGAAAGATAGCACGTATTGCAGAAGTAAATTTTAAGGTGTCGGTTTTTGAAGTTACTACCAATTCAGGCTTGTTAGTTTCTTTTTCTGTTGATTTATTTTCAACGCAAGAAAAGTTTAGTGTCAATATGACTATTAGAGTTATCATTTTCACTTTTATGTTCATTTCGTTTGTCTTAATATGACGCACAATGTCCTGCCGGCTTTAAGAAGTTGAAGTTTTTTGTTCCCAAACCATTCCATTAGGACTGAAGCCAAATATACAAAACATCGTTCCATTATTCACCAAAACCCCACTTGCACAAAACCGCTGTTAGCAGTAGTAATTTATTTTTTACGCTCTAAAATTCTTTCAATAGCAATTTTTGCATTTTTATCTAGCATTTCTTCATTTTTTAATTTCATTTCTAACTCTTCTTTAGAAATTGAACTGAAGTTTTTAATAAAATAATTGATTCTTCGTTCTGTTTCTTCAATTTTTAAAGCTTTTATTACTTCTAAATCTTTTTTGGTAATTTCTGTTTTTATGAATGGAAATCTATAAATAGTTGAGTCTATTTTTAGCGGAAATTTAAAAGGATTAGCAATTAGAGAAGTTATTGTGAAATTTCTATCGTCATTTGTTTTAATATTTATATAACCATAATAATCAAAAGGAATAGGAGTCCAACTTTTCTTTCTTCCAGGCTTATAGTGACCTAGAATATGTCTTTGAATTGCAATGTCAGAAAATTTGAAACTATCTACAGTTTGTCCATTATGAATTTCTATTTTTTCTTCTGCGTCATAAATAATCAATTTAGTATTCCAGTTTTTAATTAGATATTGAATGTGAAAGGGTAATATCATTAGAAAAGAAGTGAAAAACCAAAAAACAAATGCAAAAATGAAAAGCTCAATTGATAAATTAGCGTTCTTAAAAAATGAAATAATTGGCAATAATATCAATAGCCATAATAAAATACTAAAACATTCTTTTGATGAATTATATTGATTTCGAAAGTTAAGTTTAAATTCTGTTTTCAACGTGTTTTTTTATTATTACTGCTAACGTCCCGCCGGCTTTGTGCTGGTGGGGATTTTTATTACTGACGATTACAAATATACCGAAAAGTAATTAAGAAAAAACTTCTTTTTAAAGAAGAAATGCACTCACTGACCATTCCAAAAAATCCCCAAAACCCCACTTGCACAAAACCGCTGTTAGAAGTAGTAACTTTTATCTACCTTTTAATAAACTTGTCATAGAGTTCAAAAAATTTGTCAACAGCAATTTCTTCATTTCCATTGCATTCTTCTAGAATAATATTTTTCCAACCTGCAGTAGACTCATACCATCCAAAATAATTTGCAACCCAATCATGAAATTCTGTAAACTTTTCTTTTTCTGCCAGATTAATATTATTCGCTTCTAAAGCAAATAAATAGCCATCAATAAATGCTCTCAATATGGTAATTTTTTTATCTCCAATATACATTCCAGTCTTAAATCTAAAATTTTCCAGTTTAAGAAGTTCAAATAATGATTTCGGAAGATGTCCCATTCTGTATGCGTATAGTTTGAGGTTATTACTGCTAACGTCCCGCCGGCTTTAAGAAGTTGGGGATTTTTGTTCCCAAACCATTCCATTAGGACTGAAGTCAAATGTATAAAATTACATTTAAATTCTGCCTAAAGCCCCAATTTTTTAAAACCGCTGTTAACGGCTGCCGTCCTTGAGTTATTATACTTCTTTTCGCAATAAGGAGATTTCTCAGCATAACAGCAAAATGTCACGGCGCAACAGCAAGATATCTCAGCGCAATAGCAAGATATCTCAGCGTAATAGCAAAATATCTCACCGCAACAGCAAGATGTCTCAACGCAACAGCAAAATGTCTCGGCGCAACTAGGAGATTTCTCGGCGCAACAGCAATATATCTCAGCGCAACAGCTAAATATTTCAGCGCAATAGCAATAAATCTAAATGCGGAAAGGATATTTCTACCCGCAGTTAAAAAAGTAATCTTCGTAATGTTTTTTTTAGTTTGCTAAGCAACTGAATCACATGCAGTTTACACGCCTCGTCACGTCGGTTGCCGTTAACGTTCCGCGGCTTGGCGCAGTAGCGGCTGCGTGAACGATTTATTTTCTTGCTAAGATAATATTTCCTTGCGGAAAATAGGCGCGTGGCTAAGATAAATTTAGCTATTGTGCCAAACCGCTGTTAGGTGAAGGCTTTTTCTGTTCTTTTTCTTTTCTTTTCGTTACGGTGGTATTCGAAATCATATTTTATTCTATATTTTGTATTAAAGTTTTCAAAGAGTTCTTTTCTCTCAAAATTTAAATCTGTTATTGAATGAGAATATCTTGTAAAATCTTTGTCAGGAAAAATATTATAATCATCAAATATTTCAGATAAGACATCATTAATGTTATTTAAGTTTAAAAATATTTCGTCGCTTAACAAATCATTTAAAAGCATTAATTGCTGGACTTCAGTTTTTAAAAGCGATATTTTATATTGAAGAAATTCTGTAAATGAATTGTGTAGTACAATTTTTGAATTATGAAAATGAACTTTTTTATTAGCATCAATTTTAGAGCAATAGTCGTTTATTTGTTTGTATTTTAAATTTTCTAATTCAGTAATTTTGCCTCCGCTTTCTTGCAGTATCACAATTAGAATTCCTTTAATTAAATTATTTATTCTGTGAATTTTGTTGTTGATGAATCTAAAAGCTTTTGCTCTTTTTCGTTCTTTCGGAGCATACACAACTAAATAATAAAAGATGAATGCAGATAAGTATGAATAACAAAGTTTTATATAAATAATACCAATGTTATAATGGAAATCATTGAATGCTTCTACTTTTTCTAACCATAATTGACTTAGAAAAATAGAAGTAAAGCTCAAGATAAAAAGATATCGTAGTTCTTTTCTAATCCCGAAAAATCGAGCTTTAATCAATTGGTAAATGAATTTGTTTTCTGTCATTTTTTCTTAAGCTTGCACCTAACGTTCTCCGCTAAACTCTCGTTGCGTCTTGGTTAGCTGAGTATTTTCTGCGAAAACGAATATAAAGCAAAACCGTTTGCTTTTGCTACATTTTGACGCAAAAGTAAAAAGGTTTTGCGTATTGGTAGATAAATGCTTGCGGCATCCAGAATGCTGCAATGGAGTTTAGCGAGTGTTAACGGTTGTTTTCCCCGTAAACTATAAATTTTTTCATTAAATCATCGAAATCTTCGTTCGATTTTGGTTCTTTTTCGAAACTCATATTCAAGAATAACGGCTGATTATTGATTATGCCGAAACCAAGAATGACATAGCTTTTATTGTTCAATAAGTATTGTTTTCCAGTAAATTCTGAATTAGATG
>CAMLKV010000175.1 GCA_946480635.1 uncultured Flavobacterium sp. | reverse complement strand
AATTTGTTAATTTTATAATTCACTTTACTTTTTATAGTCATTATATGTATATTCGTACAAAACAACAACTATGAAACTTACCAAATATTTAAGTGAACAAGGCTATGACCTTATTGAAGGACCAATACGTAATCACAAACCTTTACAATTGTGGGTTAAAAAAACATTTAGCGAAGCTGAATTATATTATGCTACACTAGAACACGCTTTTAAAAGTGAAGAAGTATTAACTGAAATTGAAAACCCTGCACTCACAGTTAACACATCAAACACTAATGAATATGGTTTTAATATAGGTATTACTTTGTTAGAAGAAATTTTGAGCTCCTTAGGGCTTGGCGCAGTAGAAATTTCGGCAGCTGTTAAAACTGGAAAAAAAGTGATTATCAGTTATGACAATTCGGTCACTAAAGAATATGCAATAGGAAACATTGAAAGTTATTTATCGACTTCAGATTTTGTTCATCCTAACCCACAATTACTAAAAAATGCAAATAGAGACAATATTCTTGTTATTACAGGAACTGTATTTGCTAAAAATTTAGTTGTGGATATTGAAACCGATTTTAATATTGATGCTTCGTTAATTGCTAAACTAAATAATATTGCTGATGGTAAAATTGATTTCTCAGTAAAAGATAGCAATACTCTTAAAATGATTTCGGGCGGAAATAACTTTTTCCCTATTGCTGTAAAGGCAAGTCGTATAAAATTTGACAGGAGTATGTTTGAGAAACTAACTTTAGTTACTGATGATAGAAATATATTCTAAAATAGAATATTAATTTACTACCATTTATTATAGTTATTTTGGTACTCAATAGAATTGAGGCCAGTTATTTTTTTTAAAATAGTACGAAATATTTTATTAGAAGTAAAGATCAACCAAAGAGATTTTTAAAGAACAAAAAACATAACAGTTTGTTGTGGTTTTTCTATTTTTAAGTTTTATGTATTCTTCCACAAAACTTTATAACTTTATACTCTAAAATCATTAGTTTATGAAGACAAACAAATACATTTTACTTCTGCTAGGTGTTTTTATTTTAGTGACCTTAAACGGTTGTAGTTCACAAAAAAACGTTACAAACTACAAAAGACAATGGATGTTGGTCACCTTTAAGGATTATACCAAAGATTTTTTAACGGAAAAGAAAGCCACATTAAACCTTTCGCCAATGCAAGGTGATGATAATTCTGAATTTGGCACTGCTTACATGGGCTGCAACAATATGAGATTGAAAGCCAAATTTTCAAATGATGGTAAAGTCACATTTTCTAATTTAATAAGTACACGTATGTTTTGTCCAGGAAATCTTGAAAGTGATTTTATAAAGGAAATAGAAAAAACTAACCACTACAAAATTGAAGGTCATTTCCTTTACTTATATAATGAAAAAGAACAACAAATGAAGTTTGTTGCTGCTGATTGGGATTAAAAACTCTCATTTTTTTTAACAAAATCAAGTTTTTTAGTGTATCAGTAGTTTTGGCACTTTCAAAACTTTATCTTTGCTCTAAATAGATTTTTTTATGCAAAACTTACAATCAACTATAGAACAAGCTTGGGAAAACAGAGCTTTATTACAGGATGATGCAACACAAAATGCCATCAGAGAAGTTGTTAATTTATTAGATGCAGGAACACTTCGCGTTGCTGAACCAATTGCAAATGGATGGCAAGTAAACGAATGGGTCAAAAAAGCAGTAGTAATGTACTTCCCTATTCAGAAGATGGAAACTTTTGAAGTGGGTATTTTTGAATATCATGACAAAATTCCTCTTAAACGCGGTTATGCTGAAAAAGGAATTCGTGTGGTTCCTCATGCTATTGCTCGTCATGGTGCTTACATTTCAAAAGGTGTGATTATGATGCCAAGTTATGTAAACATTGGTGCTTATGTTGATGAAGGAACAATGGTAGATACTTGGGCAACTGTAGGTAGTTGTGCCCAAATAGGTAAAGATGTTCACTTAAGTGGTGGTGTTGGTATTGGTGGAGTTCTAGAACCTTTACAAGCCGCTCCCGTAATCATCGAAGATGGTGCTTTTATTGGATCACGTTGTATTGTCGTAGAAGGTGTACGTGTAGAAAAAGAAGCTGTATTGGGTGCTAATGTATGTTTAACAGCATCGACTAAAATTATAGATGTTACAGGTCCAGAACCAGTAGAATATAAAGGTGTTGTTCCGGCACGTTCGGTAGTTATTCCGGGAAGTTATGCTAAAAAGTTTGAAGCTGGGGAATACCAAGTTCCATGTGCCTTGATTATTGGAAAACGCAAGCCATCGACTGACTTAAAAACGTCATTAAACGATGCGTTACGTGAATATAGCTGTTTAATCATCATCAACCCAGATTTAAATATTAAAAAAGGCAAGTTTTACTTGCCTTTTTTCTTTTCTTCATTTTGCAATTTTATCAGTTTTGCATATTTCATGTGTGAGAAAAAACCTTGTATTAAAGCTATTGTTATACCATCAATGCCATTAAATATTCCTTTTTTAAAGAAATAACAACGTATAAATGCTACCAATCCGTTTAAAACTGGTTTGAATGCCCCTACCCTTTTTCCTTGATCAAAAAGTTCTTGTGCATGCCATGTTGAGTATTGATTTTTTTTAGCAATAATTTGATCAAACGAATCCCAACCATAATGTAATATGTGAACTGCCACTTTTTTCTCATTAGTTGTTAGAATTTTCTGATGCACTTTAGCCTCAGACGGTGAAGCAGTCATTTTGTTAAAAAAGCGCACTTTATGATCTGGATACCATCCTGAAAAATCGATCAGTTTATCTGCTAAAAAGTTTTTAACCCTAAACGAAAAAGCATCGTAATTACCCTCTAGATACTTTCCTTTTAATAAAAACTCTTCAGCATCAATGTCTAAAAACTCATCTGCATCTAGGTTTAAAATCCAATCATTTTTACAATATGGTAAACCTACTTTACGCTGTGGTCCATCTCCTAAAAAGGTTTGCAAGACAACTTTAGCCCCTTTACCTTGAGCTATTTCTACAGTTCTATCATTACTATGCGAATCGACTATAATAACCTCATCACAGACCTTAAACAAAGCATCAATACATTTACCAATGTTTTTTTCTTCGTTATACGTTATCACTAATCCACTTATTTCCATATGCAGTTTGTTTACCTGTGTTAAAGTAGATTATAAAATCTAAAACAAATCTATTTGTGTTTAGACTTTAGTTTGTTGTTTTGGTTTAATTTAATTATCAATCCATAAAATTTCAATCCCAAATG
Organism: uncultured Flavobacterium sp.; assembly: GCA_946480635.1. Next base: position 2,295 of record CAMLKV010000175.1, on the reverse strand, counting down.
ACCAACAATAAAAAATCCCAATTAAAGAACGAATTGGGATTTGATTTATTACTTAAAATTATTTTTATTTTGTAATTCTAAAAGCTTGGCGTATTTCATATAAGTAGAAAAGGACTGTATCATTGCAAAAGTAACTCCATCGATACCCTTAAGAATTCCTTTTTTAAAGAAATAGAGTCTAAAAAAACTTACCAATCCATTTAAAATAGGCTTAAAGCTACTAACTCTTTTTCCTCGATCATAAAGCTGTTGTGCATGCCAAGAAGAGTACAAATTCTTTTTAGCAATTAATTGGTTTAAATTTTCCCAAGCATAGTGATTCAGATGAACATCTAATTCTTTTTTCTTTAATCCCGTAACTTTTTGATGTACTCTGTCCTTTGAAGGTGAAGCGGTTTTTTTATTAAAAAAACGAACCGTATAATCAGGATACCAACCTGAAAAGTTAATTAATTTATCTCCTCCAATAAAATTATATAACCTAAAGGCATAGTGATCATATTCATCATTTTCATATTTACCTGATAAAATAAATTTTTCACCATCTTCTGCTAAAATTTCATCAGCATCAAGGTTCAAAATCCAGTCGTTTTTACAATAGTCAAGTCCATGAATTCTTTGAGGACCATCTCCTAAAAAAGATTGTAAAATAACTTTTGCCCCTTTTTCTTCTGCTATTTTTACTGTATTATCACTACTTAATGAATCAACAATAATTACCTCATCACATATTTTATTAAGTGCGTCAATACATTTTCCTATATGCTTCTCCTCGTTATAAGTTATAACTAACCCGCTAATCTTCATACTCTTTTTAAAACAACTTAAGCTTTCCTATTTTTAATTTCAATTTAAATCTAAACAGATCATCTTCACCTTTAATGTCAATTCTTTTAATTAAATAATCATTTTTGAATGGAAATTTGTTCAATCTATTCCCTATTCGAAGACCATACTTTATACCATTCTCTTTTAACACATTTTCAAAAACAGAAAAGTGTGTATCATTTTTAGGATAATTACCAAAAGGATAGGCAAGAAAAGGTTTAATATTCAAATTATTATCATTTATAAAAGAATTACTTCTCTCAAAATCAACTATTAACTCCTCTTCAGACATTGAAGCATATCTTCTATGCTCAAAAGAATGATATCCCAATTCTATAAGATTACTATCTAATCCATTCAATTGTTCGACACTCATTATCTTCTCGTTTCCTTCAATCCAATAATCATAATTACCAACATAAGAAAAAGGAACAAAAAAAGAAGCTTTCAATTGATACTTTTCGAGTAAAGGAACAGCGTAAATAAGTTGGTTTTCAGTAACATCATCAAAAGTAATTACAACACTTCTTTTAGGGAGTTTTGTAAGACTTTGTAGTTCATCAAAGTGAAATGTTTTATATTGTTTTTCATGTAAAAATTTGAAATGAGATTCAAGTTTTTCTGTAGAAATAGTTAAATCTGTAGACTTAGAAACATCATCCGTTACATTATGATACATTAAGATAGGTAGCTTCGACATTAATTATTTTTTTGTAATATTGATGACTTTTCAAAAGTACTTTTTTTATTTAAAAAACATCTCATACACAAATGAAAATTTTAGTGATTCAGCAAAAGCGAATTGGCGATGTACTTACTAGTACAATCATTAGCAACAATTTAAAAAAATATTATCCTGATGCTAAAATTGATTATATGTGTTATGCTAATTGTGTGGCTATTTTAGAAAACAATCCAAACATTAATGAAGTTATAGTTTTGGAAGAAAAAGTAAGAAAAAATTATCTTTCACTGGCCAAATTTATTCTATCAATTAGAAAAAGAAAATATGACGCTGTGATTGATGTTTACAGCAAATTAGAATCTAATTTAATCACTTTTTTTTCTGGGGCAAAATATCGAATTTCATACAACAAAGGATATTCAAACCTATTTTACAACCACAATATAAAACGTTTAGAAGTTGGCACAAAGTCTGACATTGGTTTAGCAATTATTAACAGATTATTGCTTTTAAAACCTTTGATTAAAGAAGAAATTACCGATTACAAACCAAAGATTTTTTTAACTGAAGAAGAAAAACAACAAGGATTGGCTTTGTTAGATAAATTTGGTATAACAAAAGACAAACCAGTTTTTATGTTTGGAATTCTAGGGAGTGAATGGTATAAAACCTACCCATTTGAAAAAATGGCAGAGATAATTGATTTTACAGTAGCAAAAACTAATGCAACCATTCTCTTTAATTATATTCCTTCACAAAAAGAAGATGCACAAAAAATATTT
>CAMLKV010000174.1 GCA_946480635.1 uncultured Flavobacterium sp. | reverse complement strand
GCTACTGCTGATACAGAACTAGCTTCAAAAAATGATGTGCGTATCACACGTTTTGGAAAATTTTTAAGAAGCTCAAGTCTAGATGAAATGCCTCAATTTATAAACGTACTTTTAGGCGATATGTCGGTTGTGGGACCACGACCTCACATGTTAAGTGTCAATGAGGATTATGCACAGCGTTTTGATAAATTTATGGAGCGCCATTATATTAGACCGGGGGTAACTGGTTTAGCCCAAGTAAATGGTTTCAGAGGCGAAGTTCTTACCGATAAAGATGTAGAAAATCGTTTAAAATTTGATTTGTATTATATAGAAAATTGGACATTGTTTCTTGATATTAAAATAATACTGTTAACGATTAAAAATTTTATTTTAGGCGACGAAAAAGCATACTAAATGAATGGTCTAGTATCTATAATAACTCCAACATACAATTCAGAAAAATTCATAGCTGAAACCATTCAATCTGTACAAAACCAAACCTATCAAAATTGGGAAATGTTAATTGTTGATGATTGTTCTTCTGACGAAACTGTTGATATTATTCAGCAAATAATGGAAGATGATTATCGTATCCATTTAATTCGGTTAAACAAAAATTCAGGTGCTTCAAAAGCAAGAAATGAAGCTATAAAAATGGTTAAAGGAGATTATATGACCTTTCTTGATGCTGATGATATTTGGTTTCCAGATTTTATTCAAAATAGCATCAATACCATAAAAGAAACAGGAATTCCTTTTGTCTTTTCTTCTTATAGACGATCAAACGAAAACTTAGAATTTGTGTATTCAGATTTTATAGTTCCATCAAAAGTTACTTACACAGATATTTTAAAAACAAATTCTATAAGTTGTTTAACGGCTTTTCTTGATGTTAAAGAATTGGGAGTGAAATTAATGCCAGATATTCGCAAAAGGCAAGACATGGGATTGTGGTTAAAATATCTAAAGGAAATACCATATGCCTACGGAATTAAAGAGCCTAAGGCTATTTACCGCATTAGAGAGAATTCATTATCAAGAGATAAAAAAGCATTAATAAAGTATCAATGGCAGTTTTATCGTGAAGTTGAAAAACTTTCGGTTTTTCAATCAGTTTATTATATGATTCAATGGATGGTGAGAGGTTTTTTGAAATACCAAAACTAGAGTAAACTCTGAAATTGTTTTAGTTTCCCTCTTGCAGTTCTTTGCAACGATTCTTTTCGATTAAATGTAAAATCTAAATTGGGCTCCAAATACAAATCAATTGCTTGTTTTATTTTGTCAATTTGTGTTGAGGTTAATTCAACTTCACTTATATAATCAATTTCAAAAGCATCAATTTTAGTTTGCTTGATAATAAATTCTTTCACGTTTCCATCATCTTCAATAATGCTTTTGGTTACGTAGTAAAAAGTCAGTCCTGGTGATTTTTTACCACTTGGTAGCACTGCAATATCATTTGTTCGACCAATTAGTTTTTTGAGGATAGGATTTTCTATTGTACTTTTTTCGTCTAAAATACCAATATCACCAATATCATATCGAATAAAAGGATGTGCTTTGTTGTATAAAGAAGTAATTACTACTTTACCTTCGGTTCCATTAGCAACCGGCTTATTGTTTTCATCAAGAATTTCTATAAATAATGTTTCAGCATTCACCTGCCACTCTCCATCCAAATTCTGAAAAGCAATTAAATCCAGTTCTGATGCCCCATATTCGTTTACAACGGGTATTCCAAATTGTTTTTCCATCAAAACCTTATCCTCTTCAAAAAGCATTTCGGAGGTGACCATACATACTTTAAGTGTTGGACAAACATCTTTTAAAACAATATTTTTCTTTTGTAGAAATTTTGCAAACAGTACTATGGAACTGGTGTACCCATTAATGTAATCAAACTTTTTTTGTTTGAATTTTTGAAGTACTTTTTCTAATATTTCATCTGAAAGATCAAAAATAGTAAAGCGATAACGTTGTCCTAAAAAATCCTTAATACGTTCTTTAGTGTAACCAATAAAATCTAATGGAATTCCGTAAAAGCGAGCTTGATAGGATTTATTGAAATTGATATTGTACCAACCAAATCGGTAAATAATAGAAGCCCAAGTTATGGCATGAGCATATTTATCTTTAGCAAAGATAAAAGGATCACCACTTGAACCTGAGGTCTTGTTTTTAAAAACAGTTTTTTCAGTAAAACCTTGCGATAGCCTTTCTGATAATGGTCTTTGAAAATCTTTTTTGGTCATTACAGGAACATCGTTCCAATTTTTTATTTCAGGTTTTCCAACAAAATTTCTGTAGTAAGGGTTATTTTGTAAATGATAGTCTAGAATTTCTTTCTTTTTTTGTTTGATGAATTGTTCATGTTCTTCTTGAGAAAAACATAAAATAGAGATAAATTCGGTTTGAGCTTCCTTTATCGGAAAACCATTTAATTTCAAGGACCAATCAAAAAACCGAATCATAATTACTGTTTTACCAAAAATAAGAAAACAACTGTTTTTAAATTCGTTTTAAACGAACTATTTTTGCACAACAACTCGAGGCGTAGCCGAACTGTATGGAGCGCAGCGAAATAAAACAACACAACAATGACAATCTTATTATTAGGTTCGGGCGGAAGAGAACACGCCTTAGCATGGAAAATGCTTCAAAGTGACTTATGTTCTCAGCTTTTTGTGGCACCAGGTAATGCAGGAACCGCACAAATAGCTACAAATGTTTCTTTAAATCCAATTGATTTTGAATCGGTTAGAAATTTTGTACTTGAAAACAAGGTTAATATGGTCGTTGTAGGTCCAGAAGATCCTTTAGTACATGGAATTTACGACTTCTTTAAAAATGATTCTCAATTACATGATGTTCCCGTAATTGGTCCTTCAAAAGTTGGAGCCCAATTAGAAGGCAGTAAAGAGTTTGCCAAACAATTTTTAGTAAAAAATAATATTCCTACGGCTCGTTATGAAAGCTTTACAAAAGATACTGTTGAACAAGGTTGTGAATTTTTAACTACACTTGAAGCTCCTTATGTATTAAAAGCAGATGGTTTAGCTGCAGGAAAAGGAGTTTTGATTTTAAATGATTTAGCCGAAGCACAACAAGAGTTAAGAAATATGTTAGTTGATGCTAAATTTGGAGATGCCTCTTCAAAAGTAGTTATTGAAGAGTTTTTGGACGGAATTGAGTTGAGTTGTTTTGTTTTGACAGATGGTAAATCATATAAAATTCTTCCAACAGCAAAAGATTATAAAAGAATTGGAGAAGGCGATACAGGTTTAAACACTGGAGGTATGGGAGCTGTTTCACCAGTTCCGTTTGCGGATGCTGTTTTCATGGAAAAAGTAGAAACCCGAATCGTGAAGCCTACCATTGATGGACTTCAAAAAGACAATATAGAATACAAAGGATTTGTTTTCATTGGACTAATCAACGTAAAAGGGGAACCAATGGTAATTGAATACAATGTACGTATGGGTGATCCAGAAACAGAAGTTGTAATGTTACGAATCAAATCGGATTTAGTAGAATTATTTCAAGGAGTTGCTAATCAAAAATTGGATGAAGTTGCTTTAAAAATTGACGAAAGAGCAGCAACAACAGTAATTGTTGCTTCTGGTGGATATCCTGAAGATTATGAAAAAGGAAAAGTAATTTCAGGTTTAGATCAAGTAACAGATTCTATTGTTTTTCATGCAGGTACAAAAACAGAAGGAGATAATGTTGTTACAAGCGGTGGACGAGTTTTAGCAGTTTCATCTTATGGAGGAACATTTCCAGACGCATTGCAAAAATCCTATAAAAGTATTTCTAAAATTTCTTTTGAAAAAATGTATTTTAGAAAAGACATTGGAAAAGATTTACAATAATAAAAAAAGCCACTTTTAAAGTGGCTTTTTTATTTCTTATTTTAAGAACGAATGTGCAGTTGTATCTTGCTCGTCTTCGTTGTTGTCTTTGAATATTTTTAATTCAGTAGTCCAGTAGTAGATATAATAACTGATGATTCCCCAAAGAACCCAGTTTACTATATTAGCAATCCACCAGTTATCTAATTCAGTAGCACGCATTAAATCGTGTGGAGCGAACAAAATTTGTTCAAAAAGCCATTGAATTCCTTCAAAAAATGATTTCATCATAATGAATGTATTATATTTACACAGCAAAAATATAAAATATACTCATGATAACAAGCGTTTTTAGTAAATCTAGACCAATAAATTATATTTTAGTTACTTCTTTGATGATTGTATGCTATATAATTTATCAGTTTAACACTAATTTCAACACAATTTCCAATTATGAAATTGCTAAAAAAATTGTTTTTCTTTTACTGCTTGTTGGTTCATTGTTTGTTACAAACTTTATAACTAAAAAGAATGGACTGAGTAAGGATAATAGCTATACCTTCTTTCTGTTTTGTGTTTTTTTTATACTTTTTCCGGCAACTTTGTCCAATGGAAATTTAATTATTTCTAACGGACTTATTTTATTAGCTCTGCGAAGATTAATTTCTATGCAGACAATGAAAACGCCCAAAGAAAAAATCTTTGATGCTTCGATATGGATTTTTGCCGCTAGCTTGTTTCATTTTTGGAGTATACTTTTTATCCTGTTGGTTTTTATCTCTATTATTTTTCACGTTTCCAGAGATTATAGAAACTGGATTATACCTTTTATTGCCCTTTTTACCGTAGTAATAATCGGAGTCCTTTTTTCTTTGATTTTTAATCCATCACTTATAGAGAGATATATCAAATCTGCCGTAATTGATATTGACATAAATTATATCAAAACAATCTTTCAAAGTTTCGCTTTAGGATTGTACATTGTTATAGCCGTAATAGCTTTTATAACCATGTTATTTATTTTGACTCACAAATCACTTAACCTTCAAGCATCATACAAGAAAATTATTTATGCTTTTATACTGGGTGTGATTATATTTCTTATTTCGCCAAATAAAGACAACGGATATTTAGTTTACACCTTTGTTCCTGTTGCTATCATGTTAACCAACTATTTAGAAACAATAGAAAGGTATTGGATTAAAGAGACTATTTTAGGTATTATCCTTTTTGCAAGCTTGCTGAATTTTACACTACGTTTGTTATAATTTACTTCCGTAAGCTAAATCACCAGCATCACCTAAACCAGGAACAATGTAATTTTTTTCGTTTAGTTTTTCGTCGAGTGCCGCAACCCATAAATGACAGTTTTTAGGAAGATTTTTTTGAAGATATTCAACTCCTTCAGGTGCTGCAATAACAACGGCAATGTGAATTTCTTTTGGTTTTTGTTCCAAATGTAATTTATGTAAAACCGCCACGATCGATTGTCCAGTGGCTAACATCGGATCAATTAAAATCAGGTTCTTATTTTCAAAAGATGGTGCAGCCTGATATTCAACTAAAATATCAAAAGCATCATCATTGTTGTAGTGATGACGATAAGCCGAAACAAATCCGTTTTCTGCATCATCAAAAAAATTCATAAATCCTTGATGTAATGCTAGACCAGCTCTTAAAATCGAACATAAAACTACAGGCTCAGCAACAGTGGTTGTATGTTTAATTCCT
>CAMLKV010000173.1 GCA_946480635.1 uncultured Flavobacterium sp. | reverse complement strand
ATATAGAATGTGATAAAGTTATAGTTGATGATTATGACTCCGCAGTGCATGCAACACAACATTTAATAAATACAGGCTGTAAACGTATTGCGCTTTTATCTTGTGATGCTAGTTTGAGTGTTTCTCAATTGAGAGCCAATGGTTATTATGATACATTAAAAGAAAATAATATTGCAGTAGTAGATGAATTGGTAATTATGACGGATACTGTTGAAGAATATGATGAAAGATTAACTCATTTAATTGATAATGTTTCTTTTGATGGAATTTTTGCTTTGGATGAACACGCCTCTACTTTAGCGATGAAGTTAGCTGTTAAGAAAGGAATAAAAATCCCGGATGAATTACAAATTGTAGGTTTTGCCGATGGGGCTTGGTCAAGACGATTAACGCCAAGTTTAGCTACAATAAGCCAGCACGGACCACAAATTGGAGCCGAGGCTGCTAAACTTTTAATTGACCGTATTGAAAAGAAAGCCGAGAAAAATGTCTACAAAACAACTGTAATAAAAACAGAGTTGCGCTATAGGGATTCTGTGAAGAAGCCTAATTAATCTTTTATGCGAATAGTTTATTTCTTGCTTTTTGTGGTTGGTTTTATTTCTTGTGAGAAGAAAAAAGAAATTCGAGAAAAGAAATATGTATCATATGTTATTTCAGAAGAAAGTATGAAATGCAAGATGAACTATATAAGGAGGAAAAAATTGACAAAGTTGTTCTCACACATTTGCCTGAGTATTTTTATGGAAGTGAGAATTTTATTTTAGATGATAGTTCGAATGTTTATTACTATCAACTTGAAAGGTTTTTTAGTGCTTCAGGCTGTGGGACAGATACAGGAAAGGATTCAATTCCTTACTTTTTAAAATTAAAACCAGAAAGCTTTATTAAATTGCCTTTAGAATCAATTGATGGTTTTGTAAAGTTGAATTTTAGAAAAGGAGAAAGAAATGCCGTTAAAATAGCTTCTCAAAAAGATACCCTAAATTCAAAAGCATATTTTAAACTTCAAGAATCTTTGGATAAATATCTTGATTATAGAGAAGATAGAGATATTTACCTTATCTATCCAACAACTCAAGAAGAAGATGTTGTATTACTGTGTAAAAAATATAAGAAAGATTATAACTCTGATTCTATAAAATGGGACAAGAAAAGGATTAGATTTCCAATGTCTAAAATCCATGAATAATATTCTGTGATTTTTGTCATTTCGACCAAAGGGAGAAATCACATAATCTAAAGTTGTTCAAAGTGATGATTCAAAAATTCAAATTTAGGATTGAAATTTTTTATTAGCTCAGTCTTTTTATCTCTTCGCCATTTTTTTAATTCTTTTTCTCTTGCAATAGCATCTTCAACCCAAACGAATTTTTCATAATAAACCAAAAACTCTAAGTTATACTTTGAAGCAAAGGTTTTATTACTAAGTCTTATATTTTCTTTATGTTGGAATAACCTCAATTTTAAATTATTAGTCATGCCTATATATAATGTCGACCTATATTTGTTTGTGATTATATAAACATAGTAGGAATGGAATCCTATTTGTGGATTGAATTCATTCATGGAAAAAATAACTTTATGTGATTTCTCCCTTTGGTCGAAATGACAAACTGTAAAATAATGACTAATTCTTAATGCGCTTCCAACCAATCTTTACCTAATCCCATTTCAACTTCTAATGGTACAGCCATTTTGAAAGCATTTTCCATTTCGTGTTTAATCATAGGTTGTATTTTTTCTATTTCAGAATTGTGAACGTCGAACACAAGCTCATCATGTACCTGAAGTAACATTTTTGATTTGTAATTATCTTCTTTCAATCGTTTGTGTATGTTAATCATGGCTATTTTGATAATATCCGCAGCACTTCCCTGAATAGGCGCATTGACAGCATTTCGTTCAGCAGCACCGCGAACCACAGCATTAGCTGAATTGATATCTTTTAAATAACGACGGCGACCTGAGATAGTTTCTACATAACCATTATCACGAGCAAAATCTACTTGGTTTGCCATGAATGATTTTAATTTCGGATATGTTTTGTAGTAGGCATCAATTAACTCAGCACTTTCCTTGCGGGAAAGCGAAGTTTGATTTGATAATCCAAAAGCAGAAACTCCATATATAATTCCGAAGTTTACGGTTTTTGCATTGCTGCGTTGTTCTTTGGTTACTTCTTCCAGAGAAACATTAAACACTTTAGCTGCAGTACTTCGGTGAATATCTTCGTTATTTTGAAAGGCTTTAATCATATTATCTTCTCCTGAAAGAGCAGCAATAATACGTAACTCAATTTGTGAGTAATCAGCAGAAAGCAAAGTGTAATTTTCATCACGAGCGATAAACGCTTTTCGTATTTGACGACCTCTTTCGGTGCGAATAGGGATGTTCTGTAAGTTAGGATTGTTTGAACTTAAACGTCCAGTTGCAGCAACAGTTTGCATATAATCGGTATGAACACGTCGTGTTTTTTTATCAACTTGTTCTGGCAAAGCGTCTACATAAGTGCTTTTTAATTTTACTAACTGGCGCCATTCCAATATGTCTTTTACGATTTGGTGTTCATTAGCTAAATAACTTAAAACCTCTTCACCAGTGGCGTACTGGCCCGTTTTGGTTTTCTTTTGTTTGGCACCGCCTATTTTTAGTTTATCAAATAAAATATCTCCCAATTGCTTTGGCGAAGCCAAATTGAATTTCTCACCAGCTTCTTCATAAATTGTATTTTCGAAAGTTTCAATTTCTTTCTGCATGTCAACCGACATTGACTTTAGGAAGTTTTCGTCAAGGTTAATACCCTCACGTTCCATGTCGGCAAGAACTTGAATTAAAGGAACCTCAATTTCATCAAACAGTTTTTTAGTTCCAACTCTTTCTAAAATGGGCTGAAAATGTTCTTTTAATTGGTATGTTATATCGGCATCTTCTGTGGCGTATTCTTTAATGTCTTCTAAAGCTACATCACGCATTGATAATTGGTTTTTACCTTTTTTACCAATTAATGTTTCGATAGATTTTGGCGAATATTTTAAATACGTTTCAGACAATACGTCCATGTTATGACGCATGTCTGGATTAATCAAATAATGCGCAATCATGGTGTCAAACAAGTTTCCTTTTACTTCAATACCATAATTAGCCAGTACTTTTAAATCATATTTTACGTTTTGGCCAATTTTCTCAATACTTTCATTTTCGAAAAACGGTTTGAATTTGTCAATTAAAACTTGAGCTTCTTCTTGATTTTCTGGGAATGGAATGTAAAATCCTTTTCCTTTTTCCCACGAAAGAGCTAAACCAACTAGTTCTGCATTGATCGCATCAATACCAGTGGTCTCGGTATCGAAACATACTGATTTTTGATTCTGAAGATTTTGAAGCAATAATTTTACAGGTAAATCACCCTGCACTATTTGATAAAAATGTGTTGTGTTTTCTAAAGTGGCATAATAAGAGTGTGATTTTGGTTCTTTACTATCTTCATCTGAGAAACCAAACAAATCCATTTGATTTTCGGCAGTTTTCTTTACTGCTGTTTTTTTAGTTTGTGGTTTGTTGTCGTCCTCGGTAGTTGTAATTTCATCATATTCTTTTCCAGAACCGAATAATTTGTCAAATTGTGTTTTTAACTGACGGAATTCTAATTCTTGAAATAAAGCATCTGTTTTTTCAACATCTGGTTTAGAAAGTTCATAATTTTTAGCATCAAAAGTAACGGGGCAATCGAGTAGGATAGTAGCCAGTTTTTTAGAAAGTAATCCTTGCTCTTTATTTGCTTCAATTTTTTCTTTTATGGCGCCTTTTAATTGATGTGTATTGTCCAATAAATTTTCTATGGAACCATATTCGGCTAAAAATTTCTTAGCTGTTTTTTCGCCCACGCCCGGCAAGCCAGGGATATTATCTACGGCATCCCATCATCGCTAAGAAATCAATAACTTGTAAAGGGTCTTGGACTTCAAATTTGGCTTTCACTTCTTCTACTCCCCAAATCTCAATATCATTTCCTAATCGAGCAGGACGGTACATGAAAATATTTTCTGAAACTAATTGCCCAAAATCTTTGTCTGGAGTTACCATGAAAACTTGGTATCCTTCTTTTTCGGCTTGTTTTGCCAATGTTCCAATTAAATCATCGGCTTCAAAACCGGCTTTTTCGATAATTGGAATATGCATGGCTTGCAATAATTCCTGAATGTAAGGGACGGCAATTTTAATAGCCTCGGGAGTTTCGTCACGGTTTGCTTTGTACTCGGTGTACATTTCTAAACGATAATCACTTCCACCTTTGTCAAACGCTACGGCTAAATGATCTGGTTTTTCGCGCTTAATAACATCAATTAATGAATTCATGAATCCTAAGATGGCTGAAGTATCCATGCCTTTAGAATTAATTCTCGGATTTTTGATAAAAGCGTAATATCCTCTAAAAATTAAAGCGTATGCGTCGAGTAGAAATAAGCGTTTTTGTGACATTCTTTTGTAATTTGAAATGTAAAAATAATCAATCGAAATATAAGTTGTCAATCAATAGTTAAAATTTGATTAACAAAATCCTATCGTGTTGAGTTTCTTTGTTACTTTGTTCAAAAATTATTGAGATGTTATTTCGATTTATTATAGTTGCTGTTGTTCTTTTGTTGGTTGAAATCTATGCTTTACAGGCATTTAGGACATTAGTTAAGTCTAAGTGGATTTTATGGGCATATGCCTTAGTAAGCTTTGTGGCTTATGTGTATATATTTTATACTATTTTCAATTTTGATAGAAAAGTTGGTCAAACCAAGCAGAGCTTATTTGCTTTGGGTCTTTTGCTTACACTTTATTTGCCTAAAATTGTACTTACAACTGTAATGTTAGGCGAGGATGTTGTCCGATTTTTATCTGGTGTGGCGAACTATTTTATTGAGTATGATAGCCGTTCGACATTTTTGCCTGAGAGGAGGAAGTTTGTTAGTCAGGTTGCTCTTGGCTTAGCAGCTGTTCCATTTTTATCGTTGCTTTATGGAGTAACAAAAGGGAAATACAATTTTAAAGTTTTTAACCAACATTTATATTTTCCCGATTTGCCAGATGCTTTTGATGGGTTTACCATAACACATATTTCTGATATACATTCGGGAAGTTTTGATAATGCAGAAAAGATAAATTACGCTGTTGATTTAATTAACCAACAAGGTTCAGATATTTTATTGTTTACAGGCGATATAGTAAATGCTAAAGCAGATGAAATGCACCCTTGGATTGATACTTTTAATCGTTTAACAAAACCAGTTTTTGGAAAATATTCGGTACTAGGGAATCATGATTATGGCGCTTATTTAGACTGGGATTCTGAAGAAGCAAAAGCAAAGAATTTTGAAGACATTAAAGATTTGCATCGCCAGATTGATTTTAAATTGCTGTTGAATGAACATGTGAAAATTAAAAAAGAAGATCAGGAGTTAGTTCTTGTAGGAGTTGAAAACTGGGGAAAACATTTTGGTTCGATGGGAGATGTTGATAAAGCTTCGGAGGGATTGACAGATAAAGATTTTAAGATACTAATGAGTCATGATCCAAGTCATTGGGATGCTCAAATTAAAGGCCATCCTAAAAAC
>CAMLKV010000172.1 GCA_946480635.1 uncultured Flavobacterium sp. | reverse complement strand
GAGTTTATTTTTTATAAAACTAGAAAGTAAAAGTTGAATGGGACTCACCCTAAAAGGGTGATTTTTCATAAATTATTCGTAGCGTAATGCTTCGATAGGGTCTAGTTTCGCCGCTTTAAGTGCAGGATACAATCCAGAAATTATTGCCACAATAAAACATACCAAGAAAGCAGAAGTTATAGCTAACCAAGGAATCACAAATTTAAAATCCAGTAAAGAAGCGAACCCAAAACCAATTAATATTCCTAAAATGGTTCCAACTAATCCACCCAATTGACCAATAACCAATGTTTCCATAAAAAACTGCATGGCAATGGTGCTTCTTTTTGCGCCTAAAGCTTTTCTAGTTCCTATTTCGCGAGTTCTTTCGGTTACAGATACCAACATGATGTTCATTAGAGCAATTGTTGATCCAAAAATGGTAATAACGCCAATAACCCAAGCTGATAGCCCTAAATATTGTGTTATTCCTAGAATTTTATTTATTAAATCATCACTTCTAGAAACGCCAAAATTTTGATCTTCTATAGGACTCAATTTACGAACCTTACGCATTGCAATAATTGCATTATCAACAGCTTCATCAAGCAGTTCTTTTTTCTCAATCATTACACTTGTAGAATAATTAATGTTAGGAGCTGTAAACAGTGTTCTTGCTACTTGAATTGGAATTAAAACTCTTAAATCTTGACTATTTCCAAATGTTGATCCTTTTTCTTTTAATACACCAATCACTTTGAATTTAGCACCTCTTATTGAAATTGTTTTATCAATAGGATTGACATCGGCTAAAAGTTCTTTCTCAAAATCAGCACCAAGAATACATACATAATTGTTGTTTTCGATATCGAAACCTGTAAAATTCCTTCCTTTAACGACATCTAAGCCTGAGTTAACAGTATAATAATCATCGACCCCCAAAACAGAAACTTCAGGATCTGTTTTTTTGCTTTCAAATTTAACCTCGGCATTTGAAGTGGCTGTAAAAGACAAAGATGTGTGTGCAGACGGGAAGTTGAAATTCTTTTTAAAAGCAATAGCTTCAGGATATGAAATGATAGGATTTATTTTTTTTAATTCTCCATTACCTTGAGTACGGGTTAAATTGTCATATTGGTTAAGCGTAAAAGTATTGGAACCCATTGAAGCAAAATCTTTAGACAGTGTATTCTCAAGTGCAGAAACCACTGTTAAAATACCTACAAGTGCCATAATACCAATACCAATAATAAGTACTGTTAATACCGTGCGAAGCAATTGAGTTCTTATAGAACCTAATGCAATCTTAACATTTTCTCTAAACAATCCTACCATAGCTAATGAGTAACCAAAATGCGTTTTTTGTTACAATTGCGACTAAAATTTTACTATTACTCTAAAATGTAAGATATTTGTACTCCTTATTATGAATCAGGTTTTTGTTTAACCAATATTCATAACTCATAATTCATAACTCATAATTCTAAAAAATGGCTCAAAAACCAAGCATTCCTAAAGGGACAAGAGATTTTTCTCCAATCGAAGTGGCAAAACGTAATTATATTTTTAATACTATACGTACCCATTTTGAAAGATTTGGTTATCAGCCTATCGAAACTCCTACTTTCGAAAACTCAGAAACCTTGATGGGTAAATATGGAGAAGAAGGAGATAGATTGATTTTTAAGATTTTAAATTCAGGTAATTATTTTTTCAATAAACAGAAAATAGAATTGCCAAGGACTATAGAATCATTGCAAATGAATTCTGCTGAAACAATTTCGGTTGAAGAATTAGTTGAGTTGAATAAGTTTACAAGTAAGATTTCTGAAAAAGCACTTCGTTACGACTTAACCGTACCTTTTGCTCGTTATGTTGTGCAACATCAAAACGAAATTGAATTTCCTTTTAAAAGATACCAAATTCAACCTGTTTGGCGTGCCGATAGACCTCAAAAAGGACGTTTTAGAGAATTTTATCAGTGTGACGCTGATGTGGTTGGTTCTACATCATTGTGGCAAGAAGTGGAATTGGTGCAATTGTATGATGCTGTTTTTTCTGATTTAGGATTAAAAGGAGTAACTGTCAAAATCAATAATCGTAAAGTTTTATCAGGTATTGCCGAGGTTATTGGTGCTTCGGACAAATTAATTGATTTTACAGTTGCCCTTGATAAATTAGATAAAATTGGTGAAGACGGAGTAAAAAAAGAAATGCTTGAAAAAGGAATTTCTGAAGAAGCAATCGTTAAAGTACAACCGCTATTCAATTTCACTGGAACAATAACAGAGAAGTTAGAAAAACTATCTCAATTATTGTCTACTTCACAAGAAGGATTGAAAGGAGTTGAAGAACTTCGTTTTATTTGTGAAAATGTACTGGAAATTGGATTGAAAGAATCAAAACTAGATTTGGATGTAACTCTGGCAAGAGGATTAAACTATTATACAGGAGCTATTTTTGAGGTAGCAGCACCAAAAACGGTTTCAATTGGTTCGATTGGAGGCGGTGGTAGATATGATGACTTGACTGGTATTTTTGGTTTAAAGAATATGAGTGGAGTAGGTATTTCATTCGGTTTAGATAGAATTTATCTGGTTATAGAAGAATTAGGGTTGTTTCCAGAAACAGTGACTTCTACATCAAAAGCAATTTTCTTGAATTTTGGTGAAACAGAAGCTAAATATGCCATGAAAGCCATTTCAAAACTTCGTAACGAAGGAATAAAAGTTGAAATGTATCCTGATGCTGCTAAAATTGGTAAACAGTTTCAGCATGCAGATAAACGAGGAATTCCATATGCTGTTATAGTAGGAGGTGAGGAAGTGCAAAACAATGTTTACAATGTAAAAAATCTTGCATCTGGTGAACAGCAAACGGTAGATTTTGAATCTTTAAAAAATATTTTAAAATAATTTAAATCCTTCGAAAGAAGGATTTTTTTATTTATTTCTAGGGTGAAAAGTCTGCATTACTTGGTTTAAATGTTTCCTGTCAACATGCATGTAAATTTCGGTTGTGGTTATTGATTCATGACCAAGCATAAGTTGGATAGATCGTAAATCGGCACCATTTTCTAGCAAGTGAGTTGCAAATGAATGACGAAACGTGTGTGGACTTATAGTTTTGTTGAGGTTTATTTTTTTAGCTAAGTCTTTTATAATTGTAAAAATCATTGCTCTAGTAAGTTGTTTTCCTCTTCTATTTAAAAACAAAGTGTCACTAAATTCCTTTTGAATGGGTAAATGTGGACGTACTTCATTTTTGTAAATCTGGATATATTTTTGAGTTAATGGACTTATTGGAACAAATCGTTGCTTGTTTCCTTTTCCAGTTATTTTTATAAAACCTTCATCAAAAAATAAATCTGATATCTTAACTGAGACCAATTCTGAAACACGAAGTCCACAACCATAAAGTGTTTCCAGCATGGCTCTGTTGCGTTCTCCTTCATTGCTAGATAAATCTATGGCATTTATTAAGTTGTCTATGTCTTCAATGTTTAATGTGTCTGGAAGTTTTCTTCCTAAACGAGGTGCTTCTATCAATTCTAAAGGATTATCTGCTCTGTAATCTTCAAAAATTAAATAGTTAAAGAAGCTTTTTAATCCCGAAATTATTCTAGCTTGACTTCTCGGATTTACTTTTTTAGAAGTATCATAAATGAATTCTTGAATAGTTTCTTCGGTTATCGTTATGGGGGATTTATTAATTTGATTTTCAGATAAATAATGAGTTAATTTTTCAATATCTAGAGTGTAATTATCAATAGAATTTTGTGATAATCCACGTTCTATTTTAAGATATGATTGAAAATTCTTGATAAACTTGGCCCAATTGTTGTGCATCAAATAATATAATTTTTTAAAAAATATAGCGTTGTTTAATTATAAACTAAAATTTTTGGATATGAAATTAATTAAAAATTTAACATTAGGAACTTTTTTGTTTGTATTTGCATCTACTGCATTTGCGCAAGATAAATCAGGAGCCTCGTTTGGAATTAAAGGAGGTTTAAATTATGCTACAGTTTCAAAAGGAGATTTTGAAGAAGGACCAGACCCAAGAACTAGTTTTCATTTAGGTTTTATGGGCGAAGTACCGTTGGTGCCTAGAATTTTATCATTGCAACCTGAGTTGTTGTATTCGAGACAAGGTTTTGAGAATACCGTACAGCCTTTTCTTGGTAATTCATATAAAGTGACTTACAAAATTGATTATATAAACGTCCCTGTTTTGGCAAAACTTAAACTAGGAAATGTTTTTAGCATTGAAGCAGGTCCACAATTTGGTATGAAAGTGTCTGAGAAAGTAGAATCAGATAATAATGTGTCTGATGAAAATGATGTGAATAGTTTTGATACAGCAATTGCAGGTGGTCTTTCTTTGAATTTTAATGGTGGAGCTTTTATTTTTGGGCGTTTTACCCAAAGTTTAAATGAGGTAGTTAAAGATTCTGGTTCCAAGAATATGGTAATTCAAGCAGGTATTGGATTTAAAATGTAATAAATAGTAAATTGAAAAAAAACCACGCTTCTAGCGTGGTTTTTTTTATATCTAATTAAAAAAATATTAGAATTTGTATCCAACAGAAATTTGAAGATTTGAATTTTTCATTGAATTCCCCATTCGGTTAGCATCAATAGGTGAAGTAGTTCCTTCAACTGTACCAGACATAAAATCTCCATTGTCAACAAAGTCTGTTAAGCCTAAGTTGTAACGAGCTTGAAAGAATAGCCCCATTGGTAATTTATATCCTGCACCTAAATTAAATCCAAAGTTTAATTTGTTTAAACCATAATCATGGTAAATTCTTGCAGAATCCATAGAGCCATCATCTTGTCTAACTACAACTGTTCCAGGGTTGTCATCCATGTCTACATCGTACATAATTGCTCCACTACTTCCTACTACTGTTACATTATTGTCAGATTTTGCACTAATTATGTAGTCTAATTGTGGTCCTGCTTCAATGCTTAAGCCTTCAATAACATAATATTTAAACATAACTGGTAAGATAATTTTACTCAATGTAATGTCTTGTTCTGAGTTATAAACTGAAGGGCTAACTACTCCAACATATTCATATTTTCCTCCTTCTTGTGAGTACATTAGTTCAGGTTGAAGTCCTATTTTGTCACTGAATTTAAATTCAACAACACCTCCAACATGAAATCCTGCTTTCATTTTAGAATCTCCGTCTTTGCTAGCTTTTATCATTGATAAATTTAAACCAGCTTTAGCACCAAATTCAATGTTTTTACCAGTGGATTTTGTGTCTTGGGCATTAGTAAGTCCAAAGAACATTACAGAAATACCTGTTAATAGAATTTTTTTCATTTTAGTTTGTTTTTTAAATTTTGACCAAAACTAAAATTTATATTTTTTTAACTATCAGAAGTGTTTATATTTTCGTTATCAGGTAATTTTTTATCGATGAAATGTAAGAAAATGAATATGTTATAACGAAAAAACCACACTAAAAGCGTGGTTTTTTGTGATTATTTAAATCGTAAATTAGAATTGGTAACCAATTCTTACTCCACCAATAACTTGTGTAGTAATTCCTGAGTTTTTACCACCTGCAATATTTACATTTGGCTGTCCAGTTTCGCTAATTTCGATATCTTTGTTTTTACCA
>CAMLKV010000171.1 GCA_946480635.1 uncultured Flavobacterium sp. | reverse complement strand
CTTTGGAACCAGAATTTCACTCGGACTAAAATTTTGCAATAATTTATCTACATATTCTGAGTTCCCTTCAGAGGTTAAAAACTCACCAGTAGAAACATCAAGAAAAGCGACCCCCAATTGCTTTTTTCCAAAATAAACCGAAGCCAAGAAATTATTCGATTTAGAAACTAAAACCTCATCATTCATAGAAACACCTGGAGTAACCAACTCTGTAACTCCACGCTTTACAATAGTTTTAGTCATTTTAGGATCTTCTAATTGATCACAAATCGCCACGCGAAGCCCAGCTTGTACCAATTTAGGCAAATATGTATTTAAAGAATGATGTGGGAAACCAGCTAATGCCGTTTCCGAATCACTTCCAGCACCACGCTTTGTTAAAGTAATTCCTAAAATTTTTGAAGCACGAATTGCATCTTCCCCAAACGTTTCATAAAAATCTCCAACACGAAATAACAAGCAAGCATCAGGATACTTTGCTTTGATTTCGTTATATTGCTTCATTAAGGGAGTTTCCTTAGGTGCTTTTTCTTTTGCTGACAAAATAATTGATTTAAAATATGGTCGACGAATTTAATTATTTTTGGCCTAATATTTGTTTAAATATTTAACAACAATTTTAGAGTTAATCTTAATTGTCAATTAAAATTATTTATACATTTGTTACTTAACAAAAAAAGAGATTATGAAAAAAATATTATTAATGGTTGCAGCTGTTGCATTATTTGGAACATTTGATGCTACTGCACAAGAAGTTGCTGCAAAAACTAAAATTGAAAAAAAAGCTAAAAAAGCTAAAAAAGAAGTTTTACCTTCAGTTGATGGAGTAGGAATGGTTTTTGAAAACGAAACTATTGACTATGGAACAATCGAACAAAATGCTGATGGAAAACGTGAATTCGTTTTAACAAACAATGGAAACAAACCATTAATCATTAGTAATGCTGTGGGATCATGCGGATGTACTGTTCCAACTTTCCCTAAAGAGCCAATCATGCCAGGTCAAAAAGCTGTTATTGGTGTTAAGTATGACACTAACAGAGTTGGAGCGTTCACTAAAAACGTAACTATTACTTCTAACGCTACAGTAAACCCTTCAAAAGTTTTAACTATCAAAGGAACTGTAAATGCTCCAGCAGCTAAACCAGCAATGGACGTTCAAAAAAGCTAATTAATATTACTTTTAATATAAAAGCTCTCTTTTTAAGGGAGCTTTTTTTATTTAATTTTGCAGTATAGGAAAATTTGAGATTAGCAAATTAGACCGAAAATCGATAGAAGAATTTAAAGAAGCAAAAAAAACTCCTATTATTGTAGTTCTTGATGACATAAGAAGTTTACATAATATTGGATCTGTATTTAGAACTAGTGACGCTTTTTTAATCGAAAAAATATATCTCTGCGGTATTACTGCCACTCCACCCAACAAAGAAATTAACAAAACTGCTCTTGGAGCAACCGATACTGTAACATGGGAATACAAAAAAGATGTACTTGAAGTTATCCAAGATTTAAAATCCCAAAACATTGACGTGTTTGCAATCGAACAAGTTGAAGGAGCTATTTTTCTGGACAACTTTGAGGTTGAAAATAACAAAAAATATGCATTAGTTTTTGGTAATGAAGTATTTGGAGTTAATCAAGAAGCAGTAAAAATGTGTGATGGCGCAATTGAGATTCCTCAATTAGGAACTAAACACTCCTTAAACATTTCTGTAAGTACTGGAATTGTAATTTGGGATTTGTTTTGTAAACTTAAAACAGTCTAAGCGTCTAATTTCTCCTGAATTGCATCAAGAACCTTAATGTAATCTGTTTGCTTTTTGACAAAATCAAATTCAGAAACATCTATAACCAATACATTCAAATCGGTTTGAGTTTTTATATAATCTAAATATCCTTGATTGATTTTCTCAAGATATTCACCTGGGATTTCCTGTTCGTAACTCCTACCCCTTTTTTTAATATTCTTTAAAAGTCTATCAGTATTTTGGTATAAGTACACATACAAATCAGGCTTAGGCATTTCTTTATAGATAATATTAAACAAGGTTTTGTACAATCTAAACTCATCTTCCTGCAGAGTTACTTTGGCAAAAATCAATGATTTAAAAATATGATAATCGGCTACTACAAAGTCTTTAAACAAATCAAATTGAGATAAATCATCCGCTAATTGCTGATAGCGATCCGCTAAAAAAGACATCTCCAACGGAAAAGCATAACGCCCTTGATCCTTGTAAAATTTAGGCAAAAAAGGATTATCTGCAAATCGCTCTAAAACCAATTTAGCATTAAAATCTTCAGAAATTCTGGTAGCCAATGTTGTTTTACCAGCACCAATATTTCCTTCAATAGCAATATAATTAAGCAGATTAATGCTGTACTTTTTTGTAGGCAAAATTAAATCCCCAACAAGCTCACATTCGCTCTGATCTTCACAACTTTTATAAAGCTGTTCAATAGATTGATGTAAAACTGGATGATTGTAATCGATCTTCAAATCTAACAAAGGCAAAAGAACGAACTTCCTGAATTGCATTTGCGGATGTGGCACTTGTAAATGTTCTGTTTGAACAATCAAGTCCTCGATCATTATGATATCAATATCTATAACTCTAGCTTCGTATAAATCTGTTCTTTTTCGAAAACGTCCTAATTCTTTTTCAATAGTAGCGATTTTTTTTAAAATCTTTTCCGCTGAGAAAGAAGTATGAACCACTAAAGCGCAATTATAAAAATCATCACTTTCAAACCCCCAAGCAGGTGTTTCATATAACTTAGAAACACGCAAAACCAATCCAATATTCTCATGAATTAATTGGATGCAATTTTGGATGTTTTCTAGTCTATTTCCGATGTTGCTTCCTAACGAAAGCACAACCTTTTGCTGCTTGCTCATAATCGACACAAATTAACTAAAAAGAATTGTAGAATGACAGCACATTCACCAAGCTGTTAATAACTATTTTTAGTGTAACATTTTTGATGAAAAATGTACTAATGTTAAAAAAGATAATTTGATATGAATTTTTTAAAGAATGTTTTATCTACAGTGGTAGGTATTTTTGTTTTTTTCTTTTCGTTTTTTTTATTCATCATACTACTAGGTGCATTACTTGGAGGTGAAGAAAAAATAAAGGTTAAAGAGAAATCGGTTATTGAGTTGGATTTAGCAAAGGTGACCAATGATTATGGGGGTAAATTTAATTATAAAGACATGCCTTTCCTAAATGATAAAGCTGAAAAAGAAGGTTTATCGGATGTTATAAAAGCTATCGAAATTGCAGCAAAAGATAGCAAAATTGAAGGAATCTCTATACTTAATAATCCGCTTAATCTTGGAGTTGCTCAAACAAAAGCACTTCGTGATGAATTAGAAAAATTTAAAAAATCAGGGAAATTTGTAGTAGCTTACAGTAATGTAATGACTCAAAAAGAATACTACTTAAACTCGGTTGCCTCAAAAGTATTTTTAAATCCTGTGGGAGAAGTAGATTTTAAAGGCCTTTCAAGTTCTATTTTATACATGAAAGATTTCCAAGATAAATCTGGAATCAAGATGGAAGTTATTCGTCATGGAAAATATAAAAGTGCTGTTGAGCCTTTCTTAACCAACACGATGAGTTCAGAAAATCGTGAGCAAATCACAACTTTTTTAAATTCTATTTGGAGTTCAATTGTACAAGACATTTCTAAATCAAGAAATATACCTGTTGAGAAACTAAACAGCATTGCATCTGAATTATCTGCCAGAACTCCTCAATTAGCATTAGAAAACAAACTGGTAGATGTTGTAGCTTATGAAGATAAATATCACGATTATATCAAGAGTGTAATTGGCATAAAAGACGAAAAGGAAGATTACAATAAAATTTCGGTTTTAGATTATGCTGAAAGTGTAGTAGAAGACGAAACTTTTTCAAGTAAGGACAAAATTGCAATCATTTATGCTCAAGGTGAAATTACTAGTGGTGAAGGTGATGTAAATGAAATTGGCGAAGGCTCAATGCGTCGTGCTTTAGAAGAAGCTCGTGAAGATGACGACATTAAAGCTATTGTTTTAAGAGTGGACAGCCCTGGTGGAAGCGCTTTAACGTCTGATTTGATTTGGAGAGAAGTAGAATTGACTAAAAAAGTGAAGCCAGTAGTGGTTTCTATGGGTAATTTAGCCGCTTCTGGAGGTTATTATATTTCATGTAATGCAAATAAAATTTTTGCCGAATCATCGACAATTACAGGTTCGATAGGTGTATTTGGAATGTTACCAAATTTACACGGGATTGCTTCAAAATATGGTTTCAAATCTGAAATGGTAGAAACTCATAAAAACGCAGGTGGTTATGACCCATTTCAACCAATCGACAATGATTTTAAAAACTTCACACAAGAAAGCGTAGAAAGTATCTATAAAACGTTTGTAAGTAGAGTTGCAGCAGGTCGTAAAATGACATTTGAACAAGTAGATGCTATTGCACAAGGGCGTGTATGGAGCGGAACAGATGCATTAAAATTAGGGTTAGTTGATAAAATTGGAGGAATGGATGATGCTATTGCTTATGCAGCAACATTAGTTAACGTGAAAGATTATGTAACAGTAGATTATCCAGAATATGAAAAAGATATTGATTACTTATTTGGAGGTAATGGTTTCTTTAGTTCATTGGGCCTTTTCCAATCGACTGAAACACTTTTAAAAGAAGAATTAGGAGAAGAAAACTATCAAATGATTCAAAACATCAAGAGTTTAAATTCTAAAAAAGGTGTACAAGCCATTATGCCTTTCGAAGTAAATATCAACTAAACTAAATACTATTCAACTTTTAAATCCGTTCTACATTCTAGGACGGATTTTTTTATGAAAACTTTACATCTTTAATACAGCATAAATGTTATTTTTGTAAGAAACATAATCTATTTACACCCAATTCTAAAACATAAATTCAATAGCGATGAAAAAGAAAATTTTTATAGGTATAGGCGTTTTTCTGTTAGTTACTATAGCTGCTTTAGCTGCAATTCCTATCTTTTTTAAAGATCAAATAAAGGCTAAAATTCAGCAAAGTATCAACGAGAATGTTGATGCCAAAGTAACTTTTGACGATGCCAGTTTGAGTTTATTTAAAAACTTCCCCAATGCAAATGTGGGAATTGAAAAACTTGTTATTATAAACAAAGCTCCTTTTGTTGGTGATACATTAGTTGCTTTTGAAGAACTGAACCTACAAATGTCGGTTGCCGAATTGTTTAATGGTGAAAATGAACCAATGACCTTAAAAGCGATTTCAGTAAAAAACGGAAAGGCTAAAGATGGTGTTGGAAATTTTGACATTGCTATTAAAGACGACAAACCAAAAGAAGAAACGAAAGAAAGCAAACCTTTTGCCATGAATATTCAGAATTATGAAATCGAAAATTTCAAATTCAAGTATTATGATGAGCGTTCTAAAATCAAATTGGTATTAAGTGAATTGAACCATTCTGGGACTGGAAATTTTGCTTCAGATGTTTTGGATTTAGATACAAAATCGACAACAAAAATATCTTTAGATATGGACAAAATGAACTACATGAAAAATGTAGCCATTAGTCTTGATGCTGTTTTAGGAATCGATTTAAAGA
>CAMLKV010000170.1 GCA_946480635.1 uncultured Flavobacterium sp. | reverse complement strand
AGATATAATAAAACGCTTATTTTCAAACGGGTAAATTTAATAGAGAAAATATTTTGATTTTAAATTTATTAATCGTAATATTGCGATATATTTATTATGGGAGTTACTAAAACAGACATATTTAACGAAAAACAAAATAGATTAGCTTCTATACTCAAAGCATTAGCTCATCCAGCAAGAATCGCCATTTTGGAACACATTATAAAACAAAATGCTTGTATTTGTAATGATTTAGTAAATGAATTGGGATTGGCTCAAGCTACAATTTCTCAACATCTAAAAGAATTAAAAAGCATAGGAATTATTAAAGGTAATATTGAAGGAGCAAGTGTATGTTATTGTATTGACGACATTGTTTGGCAACAAATAAAATCAGAATTGAATACATTTTTCTCTATAGAATTTAAATCTAGCAATTGTTGCTAGTATTTTTTTGAAATCAATCATCGCAATAATACGATATAAAACTGTAAATTATGAAACTATCAGAAATCAAAAGCATATTACCATCTTTAGAAGATATAGCTTTTCAATTAGAAAATGGAACATTTGTGCCTGAACATTTTCATGTAACTGAAATAGGTACAATAACAAAGACTTTTATAGATTGTGGCGGTACAATTAGAAGTGAAAAAGTAGTAAATTTTCAACTTTGGGATGCAAACGATTATGAACATCGTTTAAAGCCAATGAAGTTGATGAAAATCATAGAGCTTTCAGAGAACAAACTTGGAATTGAAGACAATACAATAGAAGTAGAATTTCAAGGAGAAACTATTGGTAAATACGATTTAGACTTTAACGGAAAACATTTTATCTTAAAAAACAAAACTACTGCATGTCTTGCAAATGAATCATGTGGCATACCAACAACTAAAAATGAAATAAAAGAATCATCTTGTTGTGCTCCTAATTCAAATTGTTGTTAACATGAAGGAGAAAATCATTAAATATAAAAAACCAATAATAATAACCTCATCTGTTATCATTTTACAAGCCCTTTTTGGGTTTGACCCTAAGTTTTGTATTATAAACATAATTTGGTTATTCGTTTAAGACATGGAGAAAAAGAAAATTTTAGTCCTTTGTACTGGCAACAGCTGTCGCAGTCAAATTGCACATGGATATCTTCAATATTTCGCAAAAGAAAAAGCAATAATTTACAGTGCTGGAATAGAAACTCATGGAGTAAATCCAAGAGCAATTTCAACAATGAAAGATGACAATATTGACATTAGCAATCATACTTCTAATCATTTTGATGAATACAAAGACATCAATTTCGATTATGTAATTACAGTGTGTGACAATGCTAAAGAAAGTTGCCCACTTTTTATAGGTGAAGCAAAAATATTTCATCATAATTTCCCAGATCCTGCAAAAGCTACAGGTACAGAAGAAGAAATAAAAGAAGCTTTTAAAAAAGTGAGAGATCAGATTAAAAAATACTGTGAAGATTTTATAAAAAACAATATATAATAAAAGGCTCCATTCGGGAGCCTTTTATTTTTAACTATTTAAAAGTAAACTATTCTACTTTTTCATCAATATAGGTTTTGTTACCATTTTTATTGATGTAATATTTACCACCTCTAGGCCCTTCATACACTTTTCTGTCATTGTATTTACCAATTACTTTATCTGTTGTATTAGGATTGGCTTTTTCAGTAGAAACTCTTTCTTTTTTAGGCTTAATGGTTTTTGTAGCTTTTGCTTCTTCTTTTACTTTAGCATCAACTTTATTCGCTTCAGTTTTTGCCCTTTTTGCTTTTGATTTAGCGGCATCAGCTTCGTCTTTTACTTTTGCATCGGCTTTATTAGTTGCTGCTTTTGCTTTACCTTTTGTAGATTCGGCCTTGCCTTTGTCTGAAGCGCTGTTTGTTTTATCTTTCGCTTCAGCTTTGGTTTTTTTAGCTTTAGCTTCCACAGATTTTGCTTCATCCTTGACTTTTGCATCTGCTTTTTTTTCAGCTGCTTTAGCTTTCTTGTCTTTGGTTTCAGCTTTTTCTTTCGCTTTTTCCTTAGCTAGCTTAGCTTTTTCTCTTTTCTCTTTAGCTAATTTTGCTTTTTCGGCCTTTTCAGCAGCAGTCAATGTTTTGGTCGTTCCAGTTTCTTGTGCATAAAAACTATTAGAAAAAACAAATAGTAAACACAGCAATACTAATTTTCTCATTTCTTTAATTTTTTAGATGTATGCTAAATTTACTACTTTTTTAACAGAAAATACATCTTAACTCATTAAAAATAAGCGCGTAACTGAACATTACCCGTATGAATGACTTTACTTAGCTCAGACTTTCTTCCTTGATAATTAATATTTATATCTAAATAATCAGTCAATCCTTTTTGAAGAAGTAAACGCCAAGTAAGATTCTTTCCAGCCTGTAAACCTTCTAACATTTGAAAACCGACAGGAGAAAACTCATTACCATTGAAGTCATTATTTACGGATGAAATTTCTCCATTAGCAGTAAACTTTTTTTCACTCATGTAATTGAACGATAATCCAAACCTGTTTTGTTTTAATACCTCCTTGTCTCCTATTATATTCTCTTTGCTTTTATACTCATAGAAAACATCTAAACTCGCGTTTTTGTTAAACAAATAAGAAACCTTTGGTTCAAATTGATTTCCGTTAATTTTAAAGTTTCGGGCAAAATAATTTTCAGAATTTACGATTGATGTAAACACTTTATCCGACAAGGTAAACAACCAATATTTTTTTACCAGATGAATATATTGCAATTCATGTGAGGTATTTTTAGCTTCTTGCTCTCCCGATGATTGTAAACTTTTGATTTGATTATAAATAAAACTATAACTAACCGAATGTTTTTGCTTGCCACGATTGTAAAACAAACTATTTCTGAAACTTGTATTAAGTCCTAACAAATCTTTATTTTTTGTCGAAAAAGGATTTAAATCAAAGTTATCGTTTTCTCTTTTTATTTTTCTTTCAATCAAATAAGAACTCTGATTATAGAAGTGAGAAATAAACTTTTTAAAACCTCCTTTATTTTGCCAAATGTTAGGATTTAAAGTAATAGATTCCGAAAATTTATTTTGATGTGTTTTGATAAAAATTTGATTAGGCAAAAATATCTTCACATACTTGGCCTGATCAGGGAAAGCAGCAATCTCAAATTCCTGAATTTCTTGAATTCCGTTGTTATTATAATCGTTCCAAGCATAAACACCTTTTCCTGGATCAACCTCTAGAAAGCTAAACTCTTGTTGCGGAATGGTTCCTGATGTGGTTTCGTAAACGGTGGTGTTTTGTATAAGCTGATTAAAAAATCTGTCATTGTAGAGAATTCTGGAATTTAAAGATGGCTCGTTACCTCTTGAATCTTTATACTTTAAATTTCTATAGTTTACAAAAACAGACAAATCACTTTTTTCACTTTGTATCAATTTAGATTTCAAATAATACGATTGAGAAGTATTTACTCTTTGCAAGCGACCTAAACTAATACTATCATTAACACGATTAAGATATCCCAATTCTACAAAAACCCTTGTAGAATCTCCTCTACCAATAAATGCTCCAACTTCAGAAAATCGTTGACTTAAATTAGACAACTGTGCCGTTGTTTTATCTTTTTCCTGATTATTTTCATGTCTAAAGCTTCCTCCTACCCAGTTCTTGCTGAAATGATATTTTGCATACGATTGATTTCTAAGAAAATTTGAAGTAGTCGAATTACTTTTACTACTCAAGTAGCTTCCATCATTTTGAAACAACCAACCTTTGTTTTTATAAAAACCAGAAACCAAATGTCTTCCTCCAGAGAAGCTTTCTGAGAAATCAAGTTTTTCAAATTGGTATTTCCAGTTCGATTTCTCTTCCAATGAAAAATTAACTCCACTAACAATCAAAGTTTGATTTCCAATAGGATTAGTTAAATTCCAGTCTCGATTAAACTCAATAGCAAACAAACGCTCAATAGGTTTAAAACTCTTTTGAATAAGTTGATAATTACCAAAAGCATCAATATACCACTTACCTGTAAATAATCTTTGTTTAAAGTTTAATTTTCCAGCGAGTCCTTGATTATTTTTATCATCAATATCCGAAAATAAGTTTTGATCATTATTACTAATTCCTACTTCAAAATCAACAAGTGTTTTTTCATTTGGATTAAATTTTCCAAGCATTGTAGCAATCTGAATTTTTGTTGGTGCTATTAATTTAACTACAGGTTCGTAACTTCCTTGCATCACTCCTGCAATTGGTTCCACATATTTAAAAACCCTTCCGTTGGTTATTGTACTCGAAACAATATAATTCCCTTGATTTGTACCAATAAAACTAAACTTTACACTGTATAAAATATCCGCTGGATTATTAGAAAATTCGAAAGCTTCCACTCCACTTATCAATACTTTTTTATATAAAATTTTATTATCTGAATAAGCTTCTTGAACCGCAGATGGAGCAATCATTAATGCTTGATCATCACCTGCATTGGCAAGAATTTGAGCTTGTTCTGTAGATAAATTTTGTTGAAGCGGTTGATTTTTTAGATCATTTTCAGAATATACATATCCTCCCAAACTCCATTTTTCTTCTTCGTGATTTACTCCACCATAAGCCACAAATCGGGTAAAATTTCTATCTGAATACTGATACTCGACAGAAATCCTCATTTCTGAAGTAATTGGATATAAAGACGTAAACGTTATTTCTCCGGCATTGTAATCGATAACATAATCATTGTTTTCTCCTCTTTTCAAGAGAATTCCATTAACAAAAACTCTTTCTGAACCTGAGATGACCAATATGTATAATTCATCATTTGGACCTTTTAACTTATATGGTCCTTGATTTCCTTCTTGGCCTACAAAAGTACTTTTAGCATATTGTCCTCTAACCAATGCTCCAGAAGCAAAAACCTCAGTCTTTTTTTCAGGAGTTCCAAAAGTGAATTGTGAGGCAATACCCTGCACTTTTTTATTAAAATTTAAAAAGCGTGATTTTCGGTTTTCTAAGAACAAATCACCACCTCTTATACTCCATTTATCACTAAAAAGCTCAATAAATATTTGATCAAACTCATCTAACTTTTGGGAATATCCGCCTTCCTGCAACGGAATGTTACTATCCTGAATTGAAGCTCTCAAACTAACCTTGTCTGATAACTTTCCAACTATTTGTAAATCTAAATTTGAACTTACCGAAGTGTTTTGATTATTCCCTATGGTTACTCCTCTGGATATACTTCCTGAAGTTGTTAAACCATCAAATGGAGTGAACTTTTTAGCTCCAGAATTTGAAATCCTATACAGTCTATCTAAACCATTTTCACTGCTTACGACTTTATTTTTGTCATAAATCATATATTCTTTGGTCAAAAAATCAGGAAACTTTAAATAGCGAACAACTAAAGTATCTTGAGTAGTGAAGCCATTTTTAAAAACCAAATGTGCTTTTTGGAAATCGACTTTATAAAAGGAGGTATCAATGTCTACTCCTTTCGCATTTTGAAGTTTAAAGAAACTCTTATTTATGCTTACACTATCTATTTTTATAGAATCCTGTAGAGCTACAACCTTTTTTAAATGATACGGAGTTTCTTGTGCTAAAACACTTAGCGATATAAAAAAGAAAAAAAAGAAAAGCGCCTGCAG
>CAMLKV010000169.1 GCA_946480635.1 uncultured Flavobacterium sp. | reverse complement strand
GGTAAAAATGCCGTGTTAATTGTTGAGTTTGCTATTCAGAAGCGAAATGAAGGATTTACCATTCTAGATGCTGCTATTGAAGGTGCTAAGGTTCGTTTCCGTCCAATTTTGATGACATCATTTGCGTTCATTGCAGGATTAATTCCATTAATCATTGCAACTGGAGCAGGAGCAATTGGTAACAGAACCATTGGAGGTGCTGCTCTAGGAGGAATGTTATTCGGAACGATTTTCGGAGTAATTATTGTGCCAGGTTTGTATTATATTTTTGGAACAATGGCTGATGGAAGAAAATTAATTAAAGATGAAGAAGAAAGTTCATTATCAGAGAATTTTGTTCATATGATAGATGATTTTAAAACTAACAAACACGATGATGAGAATAAATAAAAATTTTAAAGTTTCTTTGGTAGCTACAGCATTAGTTTTGTTAACTGTTATTGGTTGTAAAACACCTGATGTAGTAAAAAGAAATGAGAATAAAAATATGCCTGAACAGTTTGCAACTGTTCAGGATACTGTTAATTCTGCAAAGATTTCATGGAAAGAGTATTTTAAAGATACTTATTTGCAAGCGTTAGTGGATGAGGCCTTGAAAAACAATCAGGAGCTTAATATTACAATGCAAGAAATTGAGATTGCGAAAAATGAAATTAAAGCCAGAAAAGGAGAGTATCTTCCATTTGTTGGATTAAAGGCTGGTGCAGCTGTTGATAAACGTGCACGTTATACCAACATTGGTGCAATGGAGGCTAATACCGAAATTGAAGAAGGGAAAGAAATGCCTGAGCCTTTGCAAGATTACAATATTGGAATTGTTGCCAATTGGGAATTAGATATTTGGAAAAAGCTTCGTAATGGAAAAAAAGCAGCTGTAAACAGATATCTTTCTTCGGTTGAAGGAAAGAACTTTATGGTTACGAACTTAATTGGAGAAATTGCAAATTCATATTATGAATTGTTAGCTCTAGACAATCAATTACAAATTGTTAATCAGAATATTGAAATTCAGAGTAATGCTTTAGAGATTGTAAAAGTTCAGAAGGAAGCAGCTCGTGTTACTGAATTGGCAGTGAAAAAATTTGAAGCGGAAGTGTTTAAAACAAAAAGCCTTCAGTTTGAAGTACAACAAAAAATTGTTGAAACAGAAAACAGAATCAACTTTTTAGTAGGTAGGTTTCCACAACATGTTGATAGAAGCAAAGTTGATTTCAACGAAATAATACCAAATATTGTTCATGCTGGCATCCCATCACAACTTTTAGCTAATAGACCTGATATCCGTAGAGCCGAATTTGAATTGGAAGCTTGTAAGTTAGATGTAAAAGCTGCTAAAGCTAGATTTTACCCTTCTATAGGTATTACAGCTGGAATTGGTTATCAAGCTTTTGATCCTAGTTATGTCTTTAAACCTAAATCATTGTTATATTCTCTAGCAGGTGATTTAGTAGCTCCGTTAATTAACCGTAATGCAATAAAAGCAAGTTATAATACTGCGAATGCTAAACAAATTCAGGCTGTTTATAATTATGAACAAACAATTTTGAATGGTTATGTTGAGGTAGCTAATCAGGTTTCAAAAATTAGCAATTTAGAAAAGAGTTATAATTTGAGAGCACAACAAGTAGATGCTCTTACGACTTCAATTTCAATTTCGAACGAGTTGTTCCGTTCTGCAAGAGCAGATTATATGGAAGTTTTATTAACACAACGCGATGCTTTAGAATCACGATTTGATTTAATAGAAACTAAAATGCAACAACTTAATGCTATGGTAAATATTTACAAAGCTTTAGGTGGGGGATGGAATTAAAATAGTTTATTTTTTTTGAGTTACTTAAAAAGCCATTATGCTGTAATGTATAATGGCTTTTGCTTTTTTATTTTTCAGAAGTTATTTAAGTCTTTCCAATACTCCTTTTCTTTTTACAATGTTTTTTTAATCCCACTGAATATTTCGGCTTTTTTCAAGCCATCTTTGCAAATCTGAAGTGTCAATTTGACTGGCTTCTGTATAAAAAATAGAAGCATCTTTAAATTTTCCGGTTCCTGGTTTTAGCTTGTCTTCTTCAAAATCCATACCACTCCAAAACATTAATCGAATTCCGTCTTTTTGTTTGCTGTAGCCTACAATAGGATTCCCTTCTAAAAACCAAACAGGATGTGCATGCCACACTTTATTTTCAGCTTCTGGAAGACCTTTGTTGATTTCTTTTTCTAAAGTCTGGCAAATAAACTTTTCTTCTGGTTCTTGTTTGTCGTTGTAAAGTTTTATATCCAAATCCATGTTTAGTCTTTTTGTAGTCTTAAAGTTATAAAAAAGTTTTAGAATAATTTCGCATTGATAAAACAACCAAGCCATGGCGCAGGAAAAAAAGACACTTTTTCAAAATCTTATTGAATTGATTGAAAAAAATATGATTTTGTTTTTTTATTGTTTTTACTCTTTTTCGTTAATTTTTTCAATAAGATAAATGTATTCTTTTTTTAAATCTATTAATAAGCGTAATGAAAAATTGTAAGGAATAAAATCAAAAGGTGAGTTTTTTAGCTCAGGAGGAATAACCCTTGCATATTCATGCTCAAACTTTTCAATTTCGTAACTAAAGAGATCTTTAAATCGATTTGAGATTTCAAGAGAGGGCTCATTATCTATATTCTTATAGTAAAATGTATGCATTTTATCAATTATTCCTTTAGATATAAGTAAGATTTTAAGCTTATAGTCTACAATTATTTGTGCAGAATTGTCCATAACATGAAGTTTTGGTTTATAACTAAGAAAAATACAATTTTGGATATGAGTTTAATGGAAAGATAAGGTAAGTTAGCACAAAAGTGGTAGTATTCTTTCTTAGCTAAATTTACAAAATTATTTTGTTATACAAAGCTAATATGTTATATTTAAAAAACTTGGTAATGAGATTTGAATCGCTTTTTTAAACAATTTCTATTTCTTATTTTTAAATTTCTTTATAAAAAAATAACCCTATGTTTCAAAAACACAGGGTTATTATAAACAAACCAAAAACTTAACTTACTTATTGTTTAATTAATTGTAATTCGATATCTAACTTTACATCTTCACTTACTAAAACACCACCAGTTTCTAAAGCTGAGTTCCAGTTTAATCCCCAATCTTTACGGTTTACTTTTCCTGAAATATTTAAACCTGCTTTAGTATTACCCCATGGATCAGTCATTAATCCGCTAAATTCTGCTGGAAGTTTTACGAACTTGGTTACGCCTCTCATTGATAAATCTCCTGCAATTTCGTAGTTTTCATCATCAATTTTTGTTAATGATGATGCTTTGAATGTCATTTTTGGATGATTTTCTGCATCAAAGAAATCAGCACTTTTTAAGTGATTGTCACGGTCTGCATTACGAGTATCAATAGAATTGATATCTGCAGAAAATTCAATGTTTGATTTTGTAAAATCGTCACCTTCTGTCACAATGTTTGCATCATAGTTTTCAAATTTTCCAGATACATTAGTAAACATCATGTGTTTTACTTTAAAACCTATTGTTGAGTGTGTTGGGTCTATTGACCATTTTGTTGTTGACATAATTATTTTTTTTAAATTTTATTATTCTAATTTGATAAGGCAAAGTTATGTTGAGGTTGTTATTCAGATACTTAACCTAGATTAAGAAATTTTAGATATTCATTGGAACTTCCATTAACAAAAATTCAGCATCAGAATCTGCTTTGATAGTTACATTTTCAGTATTCCAAATTCCTAAACCGTCTCTTTTGTTTAAAACTTGTCCACCAACTGTTATATCTCCATTTAATACAAAAACATACAACCCATTACCTTCTTTTTTAAAAGTATATTCAGTTGTGAAATCTTTATCAAATTTTCCTAAATGAAACCAAGCATCCTGATGAATCCAAACTCCAGCATCATCTGCGTTTGGAGATAGGATTTGCTGTAATTTATTATGACGATCCTCTTGATTCAGAGTAATTTGGTCATAGCGTGGAGTAACCCCTTTTTTGTTAGGAATAACCCAAATTTGAAGAAATTTTACGGCTTTATCTTCATTTTTATTGTATTCGCTGTGTTGTACTCCAGTTCCGGCACTCATAACCTGAATGTCACCATTTTTAATCACAGTTTTATTACCCATACTGTCTTGGTGTTCTAAATCACCTTCAAGCGGAATACTGATGATTTCCATGTCTTGATGCGGGTGTTTGCCAAAACCCATTCCAGCAGAAACGGTGTCGTCATTAAGTACTCGAAGTACTCCAAAATTCATTCGCTCTGGATTAAAATAATTAGCAAAACTAAAGGTGTGAAAACTTTGTAACCAACCATGATTAGCATTACCGCGTGTGTCTGCTTTGTGTAAAACGATATTTTCCATAATTTTTGAATTTGTGTTTTGGATGTGATTGAATCCGATGGCTTCTTTTTCGGATTCTGTAGTTTTTTTAGCTAAAGCAGTTCCTGTTAGAATTGCTCCGCTACCTAAAGCTACTTTTCGGATAAAATCTTTTCGGTTCATAACTTGTTCATTTTGATAGGACAAAGTTATGATAGGAGGTAGGGGCGGACACTTAACCTAGATTAAGAAATATTTCTGAAGTCAAAAGTTGAAAGAAGAACTTCCTTGTTTTAGAATTATTTCTTCAAAAGTCGCGCTTTCATTTTACTGAAAAATTCAGGAGTTACTCCTATATAAGAGGCAATTTGCTTTTGAGGAATGCAATGTGCCAAATCGTTAAATTTTTTAAGGAATTTATCATAACGAGCTTCGGCAGTAAAGCTCATGTTGTCGATAAGACGTTGCTGGCTCGCAACTAAGGAGTTTTCTATGATAATGCGGAAGAAACGTTCTAGTTTAGGAACTTCCGAATACATTTTTTCTTGATTTTCTTTAGATATGGCAAGGACTTCGGCGTCTTCGTTCACTTCGATGTATAATTGGCCTGGGCGTTGTGATAGAAAACTATACATATCGGCAATCCACCAACCCGGACAAGCAAAACTTACTACATGTTCGACACCATTTTCATCCATGTTATAACTACGAATAATACCTTTGGTTACAAAATAGGAATGGGTACAAACTTCACCTGATTTAAGAAGTATGGTTTTAGCTTTGAATTGTAAAGGTTCTGTAAAAGATAAAACACGTTCCTGCTCTTGTGAAGTGAGTGAAACGTGTTTTGCTATGTTTTCTAGAAGAAGGTTCAAGAACTATTTTTTTGTTTTTTCGTCAACCAATGCAAAATCAGTTGCTATAATTTTATCATTTTTGATTTCGCCACTAACTTTTGCTTTTCTCACAGCATTGCAAAATCCATTTTCAGCATGTGCATCCCCATGTTGGTCAATCTTTGTTCCTTCTACAAAGTACGAATGGCCATCTATTTTTACTGCTAAATCACATCCTTTTTTTGAAGTCATTCCAAAATTGCATTGACCACAAGATGCTTCTACAACTTGATCTTTGATTTCTTTCTTTTTTTCTTGTGCGCTTACACTAAACGATACTAGCGTTAGTAACAGTAAAACTATTTTTTTCATGATTATGATTGTTTTGATTTTTTATTTCACATCTTCGGGGTCCGCATTTCATACGATGAGGACCACATGAAGTGAGAGTAAAGATAATAAATAATGCGCAAATTATT
>CAMLKV010000168.1 GCA_946480635.1 uncultured Flavobacterium sp. | reverse complement strand
CGATATAAACTTGTAATAAAACATTAATTTGTTTACGCCATTTAATCGCTAAACGATTTATTTCTTTAAGCAACTTTAAGCTATCTACACCATGAATTAGTTTCACATAAGGAATCATGAATTTGATCTTATTGCTCTGGACATGACCTATCATGTGCCATTCAATATCTTTAGGCATTTGTTGCCATTTTTCGGTCATTTCCTGGATTTT
Organism: uncultured Flavobacterium sp.; assembly: GCA_946480635.1. The sequence continues at coordinate 5,453 of CAMLKV010000168.1, read as the reverse complement.
GTTTTCTCCAAAAATACGCTGCCCAGCATTATAGGCTTCCATCAAATCATCAATTGGTTTGGTTTTAGAAACGGCAACCAAACTAACATTTGCTGGAAGAGTTGATTTTATGTTGTTAAGGTTTTGTGAGATAGACATATTTTAAGCTTTTTTGTCATTTTGTTGACAAGGATAAACCTTATTATTTGATTCATTAATTACTTTGAAATGACAAGTTTTAGTATTTTTACAAAATCACAATTCATAAACCAAAAGCCCACTTCGAAACTTTGGCTCTATATAAGTACTTTTAGGAGGCATGATAAGATTGTTGTCTGCTAATGACTTTATTTCATTAATGTCGGAAGGATATAACATGAAGCCAACTTCAAATTCGCCTTCATCTATCATTTCTTTCATGTGTAAAATGGCTTGCTTACCTGGAATGTAATCAATTCGTTCATCATTGCGCAAATCTTCTAAACCTAAAATAGGATGGAGTACGTTGTCATATAAGATTTGAGCATCAAGATTTTCTAAAACACCTTTTATTTTTTCTTTGTGTTTGTATTCGAGTGCATAAAAACGTCCGTCAAGGTACATTCCAAACTCATATTTGTGTTTGGGCTGCCACAATTCACGTTTTTTATCTTTGATAATGAAGTTGTCAGCAAGTAATTTGATAAAATCATCTTTACTATGACCATTTAAATCTCGAACGACTCTGTTGAATTCATATATTTTGACATTACTTTCAGCTATTAAAAAGCTCATAAAATAATTCAAGTTTGGATTGCCTAAATGTTTGTCTTGTTCGTACAATAATTCTGCAGAAGCAGAACGATGATGACCATCAGCAATATATAAATTCGGTATATTTTCAAAGTGCTCTACTAACAAATTGATTTCAGTTTGTGTGTCAATTTTCCAAAGCGTGTGTTTTTCTTTGTTGGTAGTAGAAAACTCGTAGATTGGTTTATTCTTTTTGTGTAAAGTAATAAACGTGTTAATTTCTATACTATCGGGATAAGTTATTAAAACCGGCTCAGTATTAAAACCAGTTTGATGTAGGTAATCTTTAAATAAATCAACACGGAATTGAAGTGTATCTTCGTGTTTCTTGATTATATCATTTTGATAATCTTCTACTGAAGTCCCTGCGATAATTCCAGTGAAAGTATTGGTTTTAGTTTGAATTTCATACAAGTAAAAAACGGGTTTTTCTTCCTGAATTAAGATTTTTTCGTTTTTAAAATCATTGTATTTATGAGTAACCCCTCTAAAACGTTTGTCTAACGTGATTTTTTGCGAATGCGTAAAAGTATAAGCAGGATTAATTACATGCAAAAATGAGTACGGATTAAAATTTAGCCAAGCCGCTAATTCGGTTGGAGTATAATCATCATACATTCTGCATGTAACTAGCGCTACTTTGTCTGGCGCTGGACGAACCGCTTTAAAGGGAATTATTTTTGCCATTTTTTGAGCCATTAGGCTTCAGGCATTAGGCAAAAGTTTTTAAAAACTAATGGCTATTGCCTTTTGCCTTATTTACTTAGAAAATTGAGAAGAAACTTTCTCAGCTTTTTTACTTTCAGAATAGTCATAAAAACCCTCACCAGATTTTACTCCTAATTTCCCAGCCATAACCATATTTACTAATAAAGGACATGGGGCATATTTAGGGTTTTTGAATCCGTCGTACATTACATTCAAAATTGATAAACATACATCAAGACCAATAAAATCAGCTAGTTGTAATGGTCCCATTGGGTGAGCCATTCCTAATTTCATTACGGTGTCAATTTCATAAACACCACCAACACCGTTGTATAACGTTTCGATAGCTTCGTTAATCATTGGCATTAAAATTCTATTGGCTACGAATCCTGGATAGTCATTTACTTCAGTTGGTATTTTACCCAATTTAACAGATAAATCCATAATGATTTTAGTTACTTCATCAGTAGTATTGTATCCGCGGATGATTTCTACTAATTTCATAATTGGCACCGGATTCATAAAGTGCATACCAATTACTCTTTCAGGATGAACAACCTGAGCTGCTATTTGAGTAATAGAAATTGAAGAAGTGTTTGTTGCTAAAATCACATTATGATCACAAATTTCACTTAATTGCTTGAAGATATTTAGTTTTAAACCAACATTTTCAGTAGCAGCTTCAACCACTAAATCACAACCTACAACACCATCTTTGATATCAGTGTAAGTGATTATGTTTCCAATAGTTTTGTGTTTATCCTCTTCAGTGATGGTTCCTTTAGCAACCATTCTGTCAAGATTACTGGCAATAGTTGCCATTCCTTTTTCCAGAGATTTCTCTGAAATATCGATAAGTTTTACAGTAAAACCACTTTGTGCAAATGTATGGGCAATTCCGTTGCCCATTGTTCCAGCTCCTATTACAGCTATGTTTTTCATTTATTTTGTTTTTTTAAATAGATTTTTAATGCTATTGAAAATATTATTATAACTAAAATAACATTTGATATAAATTGATTTTTATTATTGTATTGATAATTATCATATAAAAAAGTTACGGTAAGCATTATTAAATTTAAACGTAAAAAATATTTAAACTTCTGGACATTAACTTTAAAGAAAGATAATACTGTATATACAATAATTGTAAGCCATGCTAATAAAAATATTATATCTGTTGTTTTCTCTCTTATTGAAAAAATGATAACTATTGTTAAGTAAATTATTAACGAAATTAATAAGTTTCGAAAATTAATATTTTTTAATGTAATCATTATTTATTCATCGAATCAATAATCTGATACGCAACTCGTAACGCCTCTGTTGCTTGTTCTAGAGTCACAACAGGAGTAGTATCATTGTTTATTGCATCTGCGAAAGATTCTAACTCGTCTAAAATGGCGTTGTTAGGTTCTACAGAAGGGTTGTCATAGTAAATTTGTTTTTTAACACCTTCTGCATTTTGCAAAATCATATCAAAATCACCAGGTACTTCTGGAGCATCTTTCATTTTTACAACTTCACATATTTTATCCAAGAAATCTACTGAAATGTATGCATCACGTTGAAAAAATCTTGATTTACGCATATTTTTCATCGAAATACGACTCGAAGTGATGTTTGCAACACAACCATTTTCAAACTCGATTCTAGCATTGGCAATATCTGGTGAATCGCTAATTACAGAGACGCCACTAGCATTAACCTCTTTTACTTTCGAATTTACAACACTCAAAATTGCATCGATATCGTGAATCATTAAATCTAAAACCACAGGAACATCTGTACCGCGAGGGTTAAATTCAGCAAGACGATGTGTTTCTATAAACATTGGGTTTTCGATTTTTCCTTTTACCGCTTTGAAAGCAGGATTAAATCTTTCTACATGACCTACTTGTCCTTTAACATTATATTCTTTAGATAATGCAATGATTTCTTCAGCTTCTTCAACAGTTGTAGAAATAGGTTTTTCAATAAAAACGTGTTTACCAGATTTTATGGCAACTTTTGCACATTTATAATGAGAAAGAGTAGGAGTGACAATGTCTATAACGTCCACAGCGTGAATTAATTTAGCTATGGTATCGAAGTGAGTATAACCAAATTCGGCTGCGATTTTTTTTGCGTATTCTTGGTTTTCATCATAAAAACCAACTAATTCATATTTTTCAGATTGATTAAGTAATCGTAAATGTATTTTTCCAAGATGACCAGCACCTAAAACGCCTATTTTTAGCATAAAGACTATTTTTAACAAAAGTAAATTAAAAATAATAAATCCCAACTTTTAAACACTATTTAAAGATGTTTTTTTTAGAATTTGGTATTTGATTTTTGAGAATATAAAGTCTAATTTTGTTAAATAAATTTAATGTTAGAGTGAGAGATTTAGCCAAACACCAAGGACTTAGAAATCAGTTGGTAAGCATTTTAGAAAAAAAAGGGATTAAGGATAAAAATGTATTGGAAGCTATTAGAAAGATTCCAAGACATTTGTTTTTAAACTCTAGTTTCGAAGATTTTGCTTATCAGGACAAGCCATTTCCCATTGGTGCTGGGCAAACTATATCTCAACCCTACACAGTTGCCTTTCAAACAGAATTGTTGCAAGTTAAAAAGGATGATAAAGTCTTAGAGATTGGTACTGGATCAGGATACCAAACAGCTGTTTTATTTATGATGGGAGCAAAAGTATTTTCGATTGAAAGACAAAATGAACTTTTCAAAAAGACTTCTTTATTACTTCCTAAACTTGGCGTGAGAGCAAAGCAACTGGTCTTTGGAGATGGTTATAAAGGATTGCCCACTCATGCTCCATTTGATGGTATTATTGTGACTGCTGGAGCGCCATTTATTCCTCAACCTTTAATGGCACAACTAAAAATAGGAGGTAGGTTAGTGATTCCTCAATTTGAAAAACATGAATTAGGAGATTTTAGATTTGTTCCCTTGTTAGAAGATAAAAATTAATAAAAAAAGCCACTTTATAAAGTGGCTTTTTTATTTGTATGACTTTTTAATGCGGTCTAAATCACGTTTATTGTCTCTATCTTTTATTGTCTCGCGCTTATCGTAATTTTTCTTACCTCTACAAAGTGCAATATCAAGTTTGGCTAACCCTTTTTCATTAGTAAACAAACGTAAAGGGATTATAGTTAGTCCTTTGTTTTGTACATCTTTTAATAAGCCTTTTAATTCTTTTTTATTCAAAAGCAATTTACGCTCACTTTTTGCTTTGTGATTATAGTGATTACCATAAAGATATTCCTCGATATTCGAATTAATTACAAACAATTCATTTCCACTAAACTCACAAAAACTTTCGGCTATAGATGCTTTTCCTAAACGAATAGATTTTATCTCTGTACCTGTTAAAACAATACCAGCCGTGTACCGATCAATTATTTCGTAATCGAACTTAGCCCTTTTATTGAGTATGTTAACTGTTTTTAGCATAGGAAGGCAAATTTACTATGAAAATTGAGTTTTTTAAAGAATTGTCATTTGTTTTTTTAATGTCCTAGTTTTGGTTTAAAATAAAATTATGCCTTTTTTCTTACAATTTATTTATAAAATGTTGTAGATTAGGATTTTAATTTTATTAATTAACAAACCTAAAAACCAAGAACATGAAAAAAAAACTTTTAAGAATTTTTGCAGTAGCTATTATTGCATTTTCATCGTGTACTCAAGATGATTCAAAATTTGAAGAAATCGTAATTTCACCAGAACAGAAAAATCCATTAACATCACAACAAATTGTTTCCAAAATTGATGAATCTCTTCAAACAAAAGGGTCCTTTAATTGGAAAGACGCTTCAAATCATGAAATTTGGAGTGCATTAAAAAACGGTAATAATATTTGTACCATTGGTTTTGGAGACAATAAAAATGATTTCGATCGAAGTAAATCTACCAGTAGTAAAGGATATCAAAATACTATTATTCAAATTATTGAAAAGTATGAGGGA
>CAMLKV010000167.1 GCA_946480635.1 uncultured Flavobacterium sp. | reverse complement strand
CAATTGTTTTAACTACTCCTCAAACAGGTGGTTTCTTAGGAAATTTTTCTTATGCAGAAGGATCTAGTTGTACAGGTACTCCAACACCAGGAGCAACTTTAGCTTCTTCTACTTCAGTTTGCTCAGGACAGTCAACTACATTGAGTTTAGCTACTGCTACAATAGGATCAAGTGTAGTATATCAATGGCAAAGTTCTATTAATGGGGGAAGTACTTGGAATACTATTTCTGGTGCAACTACTTCAACTTATATTGCTACGCCTTCTGTTGATACCATGTATAGATGTAATGTAACTTGTTCTGCAAGCACAGGAACTTCAACTCCAGTTACCGTTACAATATCAACATCTAGCGCAGTTGTAATGGAGATTCAATTTGTACTAGTGGAACGGCAAACTTAACAGCTTCGGGAAGTACAATTTTAAATTGGTATGATGCAGCTTCTGGTGGTGTTATGGTTGCAACTGGAACATCATTTAATCCAAGTGTTTCTTCAACAACAACATATTATGTTTCTTCAGGTTCAGAATCAGCAGGTTCAGTGAATACTGGGGCTTACACTGGAGCAGTAGTTTCATCTGCTTTATTCAAAGGAATTGCATTTGATGTGACTAATAATATAAAATTAAAAACTGTTACGGTTTATCCTAAAAACACTTCTGCACTAACACCAATAACGATTGCGCTGTTTGATGCTTCTGGAAATGTAGTTGCTGGAACAACTCCTGTAACTTTTACTCCTACATTAGTGACTGGTACTGTAGGTACTACATCGCAGATTGTTACACTTAATTATACTATTCCAGCTGGAAAAGATTATAGATTAGTGGCAACTTATGGTTTAGCTGCTACAACAAATACTTTAGGAAACAGCACAGCTACAATTGCTTATCCAACAGGCTCGGCACTTAAACTAACAGGTAATGTTTCTGGATTGAATGATGTAATTAGTACAACAGCTAATACAACAAATTGCTTCCATAATTTAACTTATGATGAAATATGTGAATCAGTAAGAATACCAGTTACAGCTACTGTTGTAAATACTGTAGCTCCAACAGGTTCTTCTTCTCAAGATGCTTGTATTACGGGAACAATAGCTGATTTCTCTGTTAATGGAGGAAGTGGTGCAACATACACATGGTATGATGCTGCAACTTTAGGAAATGTTTTGACAACTTCAACGGCTGTAGTTCAAAACACAACGTATTATGTGTCACAAACAATTAATGGTTGTGAAGGACCAAGAATGGGTGTTACTGCTCAAGGGCCTTGTTTAAATACTAATGATTTTAAAATTAAAGGGTTGAAATATTATCCAAACCCAATTACAGATAGTTTAACAATTACTGCAAAAGATGCAATAACAAAAGTGGAGTTCTATAATTTATTAGGACAATTGTTAAAAGTATCGAATGTTAATAGCAATGCTGTTCAAGTTGATTTTAATGAGTTTGCAGCGTCAACTTATTTAATCAAGGTACATTCAGAAGGAAATGTTCAATTTTTTAAAGTAATTAAAAAATAGCTTTTATTGGAAGTGAGGTAGTTGCGAGACTGCTTTGCTTCCTTTTTTTATACCAATTTTTATTTTTTAACCCTCCTAAAAATTAAAAAAAATGCAAAAAGAAGTACACAAATCCAATTGGCTGTTTATGTCCAAGATTTTTCTTCAAAAATGGAAGAAAAATTCAGTGATGATGGCTTTAATGTTATTTACGTTTGGGTTATTTTCAAATGTTGCTTTGGCACAATTTCCAACTTTAGAAGATTTTAATACTGGAATACCAGCCACTTGGGCAATTAATAGTAATCAAACAGTAGCAAACAACTGGGTGGCCTCTACTCCGGCAGAAGGTTATGTTGGTACACCTGGAGTGAAAGTAAATCCTGCGTTAAACAATACTGTTGGAACAACTGCAGAATACTTTCTGATTTCTCCTCAATTTTTAACTCCTAATAATTCTGAAATTCGTTTTTGGACAAAACAGGGAAGTTTTACTAACAGAGGAACTGTTTATCAGTTAAGATTATCTACTGCTACACAACCAGATATTAGTAGTTTTAATACTGTTGTTGCCTCTTGGACAGAAACTCAGTTGAATGTACAGGCAACTACTTATGAAGAAAAAATCGTTCCTCTTACAGGAATTCCACAAGGAATACCTGTTTATCTTGCTTTTGTAGCTGTTACAAATCAAACAGGTACAACATCCACTAGTGGAGATACTTGGTTTATAGAAAATGCCAGAGTAATCGAAAGTTGTTCTAAAGTTAGTGCAATTACCTCAATTATGTCGGCTAACAGTGGGACTATAAATTGGACACATCCAACAGCAAATAATTTTGAAATTCAAATAGTACCACACCTCACAGGTGCTAGCGCAACTGGAACACCAGTAACTGGAACTTCTTTTAATGCAACAACTTTAACAAATGGTTCACCTCTTGTTGACGGTACTATTTATGATGTTTATATAAGGACTTTTTGTGATGCAACTACTGCAAGTGGATGGGCTGGTCCTTTTGAAATTACTACGACAAGATTAGGTTTAACTTGTGCAACTCCAGTAGTTATTCCTTCAAATATTTCAACTACTCCATACGTTTTAAGTACGAACTTAAATACTTTTTACGATAATCAAAATTACACACCATTAAACTCTCAAAATTTGAGTTGCCAGCCTTTTGGTTCAACACAAAACTGGTTAAGTGGTGATCATGCATTTCTTTCTTATACACCAACGACTTCGGGATTGGTTAATGTGAATCTTGCAGTGAATGTCAATTCATCAACAGGATGTTACAATTCGTTATCGAGTGTTTTTATTTTTGATGGCTGCGACATTGGTAATTCAGCAAATTGTTTAGGTTCGTTAACTACAGGACAACCGTCAAGTGTAACATCTTCTCAGCTTCAAAATATGTATTTGCAAGCTGGTCAAACATATTACTTCGTAATATCTTCACCTTTTCAACACAGCAATACACAACCAGGAGCTGGTTTATGTTTCACTTTTACTCTATCACAACCTTCATGTCCTACTCCTTCTGGATTATCATACAATAATTTAACACAAACTAGTGCAACTTTTTCTTGGGACAATCCTCAAAATTTAGTTAGCAATTGGGAATATGTTGTGAAAGACGCTTCTCTAGGAGCTCCTAATGGAACTGATACTATAAATCCAACAACAACTAATAATAACAATCCTAGTCCAGTACTTACACCAGCTACAAGTTACAATTTATATGTGCGTTCGGTTTGTGGTGGAACACCTGGAGCATGGTCTGCACCATTAAATTTTAAGACTCCTTGTAACATCCAACCATTACCTTATTATACGGGATTTGAAGACCCTGCAAAGAATGATTGTTGGTCACAATTAAATCTTAATAATGATGCCGATTTCTTTCATTTTGGAAATAACTCTTTCAATGAACCAGTTGCAAAATTACGTACTTCTAACGCTGGTACGAATACGAGCGATATGTTGATTTCTCCTCAATTTCATTTAGATGGGATTACACAAAAGAGACTAAGATTTAAATATAATATATATGGAAACTGGGGAACTATAGCAAGTAATCCTCCAGGGGGACCAGGTTCTTTTGAAGTAAAAATTTCCACTACAGGAATAGGAGCTCAAAACTTTACCACAACCGTGGTTCCTTTAGCAGCTTATACCACGGTATATAACTTTATTGAAATGACTGTTCCATTACCAAATATTGTGGGAGATATTAATATTGCTTGGATTATACCTCCAGGAGCAACACAAACTGGTACTTGGATTTATTTTGATGATGTATATATTGAAGATTTACCAGCATGTTCAGAACCAAGTTATCCTGTGGTAAATGTTAGCTCGATTACAACAAATTCGGCTCAAGTTTCATGGACTAATGGTTACAATAATAGCCAATGGGAAGTGGTGGCACAACCTTTAGGAACCGGGACTCCCACAGCTCCATATGCGTCTGGTGCAGTTGTAAATATTGTAAGCACTAATCCATATACTATTACGGGATTAAATCCTTCAACACGCTATGAGTTTTATGTTAGAACATACTGTTCTTCAACTTTACAAAGTACTTGGACAGGGCCAGTAAATTTTAATACACTATGTATTGCTCAGCCTACTCCTTATATTGAAAGTTTTAATGATACGGATGTGACAACTAAAAAATTCTGTTGGTCAACAAATAACGTAGATAATGATCCTGCACAATGGGCAATAAGTGGAACTGAGGCTTCAATTCGTCCTCAACCAATTAATTTTTTCAACCCGTTTGTAGCTTATAATGACTGGTTAATTAGTGTGCCAGTTAATGCAGTTGGTCCAAAAAGAGTACGTTTCAAATATAGAGTAACTACTAGTGCCTTTTTCCCAGCACCAAGAGGGAATTTTGAAGTATTAATGTCATCAACGCCAAATTTTAGTAGTTATACTACTTTAATACCGATGCATGATTTTTCTAATTCAAATTTAATTGAAGATTCTGTTTTATTTAATGGTACAGGAATAACATATTTTGCTTTTAGATTACCTTCTAACATGACCGATCCTAGCAACACAGGAATTATAACAATAGATGATTTTGTAGTTGAGGATGCACCCGCTTGTCCAGATCCATCTCATTTAAGTATTGCAAATGTTACTTCAACTACAGCTAATTTAAGTTGGACTGTTGGATTATCAGAAACTAAATGGGAAGTTGTTGTTCAGCAAGCTGGAGGAGGAGTTCCTACTGGTTCAGGAACAACAGTTAATACAAATCCAACATACAATGCGACAAATTTAATACCAGATACTGCATATGAATATTATGTGAGAGCAGTTTGTAATGCTACAGAAAGCAGTCAATGGGTTGGCCCATTTTTATTTAGAACAGACTGTAATCCATTACCAACACCATTCATAGAAACTTTTGATTCTAATACAACAACAGAAACGTGTTGGAAAATTGTCAATGCAAATGGTGATAATTACAGCTGGGATCTTAATCAAACTGTACAACCAATTGCGGGAGATCAAATGGCAGCTTTGTTTACAGGAATGAATGGGGATAACAATGATTGGTTAATTACACCAACATTAAAAGCGCGTGCAGGTCAAAGATTACGTTTTTCGTATAAAGTTTACAATAGTGATTTTGAAGAAGACTTAAAAGTAATGCTGTCTACTAATGGATCAGGCGTGAGTCAGTTTTCTACGATTTTATATGAAAACAATTATTCGACTACCACAAATGCAACAGGTACAGTGGCAGGATCTAACACAATTACAGTTACATCTACTGAACTTAATCGTATTAAAGTTGGGGATATAATGTACATCCCTGGATATCCATTTCCATATGGTACAACTGTTGTTGCTAAAAACGGTGCGTTAATAACATTATCAGCGAATGCAACAATAACTCAAACTGGAACTCTACATGTTGAATTTAAGCATGAAACTATAAATAATACTCAAGATAGAGAAATGATTATTAATTTGACAGGTGTAAACACGCCTACTGATATTAATATCGCTTTTCATACCCCTTATTATCCACCAAATCCATGGAATTATAGAGGTCAATACACTTTCATTGATAATGTGATAGTAGAAGACATACCAGTATGTCCACCAGTTTACAATCTAACGAGTGGAAATGTTACTGATACAACAGCTATTATAAACTGGGGGGTGGCAGGTACTG
>CAMLKV010000166.1 GCA_946480635.1 uncultured Flavobacterium sp. | reverse complement strand
CGCGACTTGATCTGTATTAAATGTTACTGTACAGTTAAGTTCTTGTGCTTGTGAAAAGCCAAAAACGAAAAACAATAATAGAGTCAAATAGTTACGCATAGTGTTCTACAATTTTATTTACAATATCAAGTGCAACTTCTTCTTTTGATTTAAGTTCTTGAGGTTCAATGATAAAATATTTACTTATAAAGGTAACTTTATTTGTAGGTTTACCAAAACCTGCACCAGTATCATTCAAAGAATTAAGCACAATCAAATCTAAGTTTTTTTTCTGTATTTTTTGCTTTGCGTGTTCAATTTCATTTTCTGTTTCCAATGCAAAACCAATTAGAAACTGATTTTTTTTAATTTGCCCAAGAGATGCTAAAATATCTTTTGTTTTTTCTAATTCAATAGAAAACGAAGCATCGCTCTTTTTTATTTTTTGGTCCGCAACATTTTTTGGTCTATAATCAGCAACTGCTGCTGCTGCAATAGCTACATCAACATCATTAAAATATTCATGACAAGCATTATACATCTCTTCTGCAGAAGTTATTCTAATTAAATTTATAGCAGGATTTTTAGTTTTTAAATGTGTTGGTCCAGAAACTAAAGTAACTTGAGCTCCTAAATTTGCTGCTGCATTAGCAATGTCAAACCCCATTTTTCCAGAAGAATGATTACCTATAAAACGCACAGGATCGATAGCTTCATATGTTGGCCCAGCAGTTACCAGTATTTTCTTGTCTTTAAGAGGTAATTTATTTTCAATATCTTTTTCTAGAAAAGAAATAATGTTTTCAGGTTCAGCCATTCGACCTTCTCCTGACAAACCACTTGCTAATTCTCCACTTTCAGCCGGAATAATTGTGTTACCAAAACGCTTTAATGCTTCAAAACTAGCCAAAGTTGATGGATGTTTATACATATCTAAATCCATAGCAGGTGCAAAATACACTGGACATTTTGCTGAAAGATATGTTGCAATAAGAAGATTATCACAATTCCCGTTTACCATTTTAGACATGGTATTTGCAGTAGCTGGTGCAATAATCATGTAATCTGCCCAAAGAGCCATATCTACATGATTATTCCATATACCTTTACCCTCTTCCTCATTAAAGAAAGAAGAATAAACTGGATTTTTAGATAAGGTAGCGAGTGTTAAAGGAGTAACAAAATCTAAAGAAGCAGGTGTCATAATCACTTGGACCTGAGCACCTGCTTTTATAAAAAGTCTAACTAATAATGCTGATTTATAAGCAGCAATTCCACCAGAAACTCCTAGTATTATTTTCTTACCACTTAAAACCGACATGACAGTAGTTTTATTTTGTAGATTTATAGTAAATTTTATTCTCTAACCATTCTTGAACAGCTAAAGCGTGAGGTTTTGGTAATTTTTCGTAAAATTTAGAAACTTCGATTTGTTCTTTGTTTTCAAAAATTTCCTCAAGGCTATCATTATATGTAGCAAATTCTTCTAATTTCTCAATTAACTCTTTTTTGATTTCTGAATTAATTTGATTAGCTCTTCTTGCCATAATTGTGATAGCTTCATAAACATTTCCAGTTGGTTCTTCAATTAAACTTTTGTTATAAGTGATTGTGTTTACTGGAGCTGTTGTTTTCTTTAAATCCATCCTTTTACTTATTTTGAAATTGTTGTAAATCCTTATCTATTCTAGCTAACATTTCATCAGCTTTTTCTTTGTATTCAGTGCCTGAATTAAATTTTATTAAAGCACTGTATGCGTTTTTTGCAGCGTTTAGTCTTTCTTCCATTTTACTAGGTACACTATTGATTGCAAGTTGGTAACTAGAATCAAATTTATAGTACAAAGCTTTCTCTTTGAATGGTGTACCTGGATAATCTGCGATAAAATTATCTAAAGCTTTTATAGCTGCCTTATAATCTGATATTGTATTATATTGTTTAGCTATTTCAAATGCTTTTTTCTCAAGTTTCTCACGTAACTCTTTTATGATTGCATTAGCTTCAGTAGCATACTTAGAATCTGGATACTTATTAATAAAATTTTGCATTTTAGTAATAGCTTTATCAGTATCTACTTGATCTAAAGTATAAACAGGTGATAATTCATAAAATGATTTAGCCCCTAAAAAACCTGCTTCTTCAACCTTATCACTTTTAGGATACATAGAAGCCAAGCTTTCAAACTGATAACCTGCTAAATAAAATTGTTCTGTTTTATAATACGACTGAGCAAACATATAAGTAACTTTCTCACCTTCTGGTTTCCCTCTGTATGCAGGAGATATTTGCTCAAACAAGCGAATTGCTTTATTATATTTACCTGCTTCGTACTTATTTTCAGCTGCTTTCAATTTTACAGCAACATCCTCAGATTTTAATGCTTTTTGATATTCACTACAAGACGTTAAAATCACTGACAGCAGCAATACATATATTAGTTTATTCATATTATTTCAAAAACTTCGGTTTTGCTGGATTTTTTTATTCACAAAACGAACTGCAAATTTAGTTATTAATTTCTATATACAAAAACTTTATTTTAACTGCTATTTAGACAGTTGTTTTGTAAAAGCATCTAATCTATTTGCCAAATTTTCATTTACATTCACAAGTGGCAATCTTACTGTATTTTCAGAAAGTCCTAATGATTTAAATATTTCTTTTATTCCTCCGGGATTTCCTTGTTCAAAAATCATGTCTATACTATCCATTAATTTATAATGCAAAGCATAAGCCTCATCAACTTTTCTCTTTAATCCTAAACGAACCATTTCTGAAAATTCTTTAGGATAACCTTCTCCAATAACCGAAATAACTCCTGCCCCACCGGCTAAAACCATAGGAAGTGTAATCATATCATCACCAGAAATCACCAAGAAGTCTTTTGGTTTGTGCTGAATTAATTTCATTGCTTGAACGATATCACCAGCAGCTTCTTTTATACCTATTATATTATTGAAATCTTTAGCTAGACGTAAAACTGTTTCAGGCAACATATTACTTGCTGTACGTCCAGGCACATTATAAATGATAACTGGAATAGGAGAATTTTCTGCAATCATTTTAAAATGTTGATAAATCCCTTCTTGAGTTGGCTTATTATAATAAGGAGATACTGATAAAATTGCTTGAAATTTTGAAAAATCTCTAGTTTTCAATTCCTCAACAACTTTTAGTGTATTGTTTCCTCCAACACCTAAAACCAATGGTAATCTTCCATTATTAGCTTCTACAATTGTATTAATTACTAATTCTTTCTCTTCTTGAGATAAAGTCGCTGACTCTGCTGTTGTACCTAATACCACTAAGTACTCCACTCCTCCTTCAATTACATAATTTACAATTCTTTTTAAAGCTTCAGTATCTACCGAAAAATCTTTTTTGAAAGGAGTTACAAGTGCTACTCCTGTTCCAACAAATGCTTGCATGGTTTAAATTTTGTTTAAAATTTTTAAATATCTGAACAACTCATGTACAAAAACTTTATAGTTTTCTACATTCGTATTAATCATCAAATGATTGAGCCTTTTATCTACTGTTGAAAATCCTACTTTAAATAACGCCTTAGATTGATGAGTAGCTAAAAGCAATGGTTTTTTCTCTGTATCATAATAACTAATAAGCATATCAAAAGGAAATTTTAAAAATTCGGCTACAAATTCTTGCTTAAATTCCCCTCTCCAATTCATATTTTTCCTACTGAAAGTATCATGAATCAGCTGCTCATTTTTTTTAATTTTATTTCTAAAAATTAGGATTTTTATATCAGATTGCACAATCCCACTTTCTATCAATTCTTTTATTAAGTCCTCTGTTTGCTGAAAATAGCTTTCATCTATCAAGACTCCAACAGTCTTTATCGAGGAACTTAATGTACTTGGCTTGACGTTATCTAAACTAGATTTTAATATTTTTTTTAAGGATAATTCTTTTATATACTTTATAAACATATTACATTTACCGTTTCAAAACTTAAGAACAAATTTAAGCAATTAAGATTCGATTAATATGGTAAATGTAAAAAAGAGTGTCACAGTTTTAAAGCATTTTGTTTTAATTTTAACGTTATCGTTAGCAGGATACGAAAGTGCTGCGCAAACTGTGGTTACAATTATTGAAGGGAAACAAATTAATGTAAACGAAAATTATCAAACTAAACAGGAATACGAAACGTTTGTTTCTCCTTACAGAGACAAAATCAACAAAGATTTAGATGCTGTTTTAGCAATTTGCCCTGAAACACTTGATAAAAGTAAAGGACAATGGCAATCTAATATAGGGGATATGTTGGCAATGGTTGTTTTAGAAAAAGGAAACACTGTTTTTAACAAAAGAGAAAACAAAAATATTGACATTTGTATTCTTAACCACGGAGGAATTCGTGCTATAATGCCACAAGGAAATGTTTCTGCAAGAACAGCTTTCGAAATTCAACCTTTTGAAAATTCTGCTATCGTAATTGGTCTTAAAGGAGAGCAAATAGCTGAATTTACAGAATATTTTGTTAGAGAGAAAAAACCGCATCCAACTGCAGGAATCACTTTTACAATAACTGTAGATAATAAAGTAAAAGATATTAAGATAAATAATGAACCACTTGTTCTAGACAAAGTATATTATGTTGTTACTTCAGATTATTTAGCGAATGGTGGAGACAAAATGGATTTCTTTAAAAAAAGCGTATCATCAACAATTCTTGATTACAAATTAAGAAACATGTTAATCGATTACATGAAAGATGTAGACACTATCAAAGTGAGTAACGAAGTAAGAATAACCCAAGAAAAATAATACAATGAAAAGAAGAGATTTTATACAAAAAACTGCAGCGGGAACTACATTATTAGGTCTTGGAGGTTTATCATTGAGTAGTTTTGACTCAGCTGTAGATGTCAAAAAGATTACAATTTTACATACAAACGATACACATAGCCATATTGATCCTTTCCCTGCAACACATCCTAAAAATCCAAATCAGGGTGGTGTAGCTAGAAGAGCAGCCTTAATTGAACAAATTAGAAAAACTGAACCGAATGTATTGTTACTTGATGCTGGAGACATTTTTCAAGGAACTCCATACTTTAATTATTATGGTGGTGAATTGGAATTTAAACTTATGAGTATGATGCAATACGACCTTGCAACTATTGGAAATCATGATTTTGACAATGGTATAGAAGGTTTATTGGCTCAGATGCCTCATGCAAAATTTGAATTCGTTTCTGCAAACTATGACTTTAAAAATACTGTACTAGACACTTTTGTAAAACCATATAAAATTTTCAAAAAAGACGGTATTAAAATTGGTGTTTTTGGATTAGGAGTAGAACTTGACGGCTTAGTCGATAAAAATCTATACAAAGAAACTAAATATTATAACCCAATAGAAATTGCTACAGATATTACTAAGAAGTTGAAAGACGAAGAAAAATGTGATTTAGTTATATGTCTTTCTCATATTGGATTTGAGTACAAAAATGATGCAAACAAAGTTTGCGACATTATGTTAGCCAAAAAAACTAGAAACATAGACTTAATTATTGGTGGTCACACACATACATTCCTTGACAAACCGGTAATTGAAAAAAACTTAGATGGCCAACAAGTACTAATCAACCAAGTTGGTGCTTATGGAATTAACTTAGGCCGAATTGATTTCTATTTTGATAGTAAAATGAATTTAGTAATCTTTGTATATAAATCTAATTTTAGCTTTATTGTATATATAATAATATAAAAAATTATTGGTCAAAAGTTAATATAAGAAAA
>CAMLKV010000165.1 GCA_946480635.1 uncultured Flavobacterium sp. | reverse complement strand
TAAAAATGACATATGAATATTGTTGGAAATATCAAGATTGGAAGTATGAAAATGAGTTTCGAATGGTGTCTATCAATGCTTTAAGCTTTGATAGAAAATTACCAATCGAGAAAAAGCAAATTGAAGAAATCTATATTGGATATAGAATGAAATCGAAGTATCCAAATTATTATAAAAAACTAATGCAAATTTTAAAACAAAATTATTTACATGTAAAAATCTATGAGGTCAGTCCACATCCTGTAAAGGTTTTATTAGAATTCAATTCATAAAAGGATATAATAAAAAGATATTTTTATTGTCAAATTAAGTTTAAAAACACTATAAAACAACTAACAATATACAAAACCAATTTTCCATTTCAACGGACAAGTCAAAGTTAGATATAGATTCTATTCATTAATTTTAATCTACCAAAGCCTATTGGTATTTGAACATTTCTAAAGAGAAAGTACAAACTGCAATAGAGAACTATGTTTTGGTGTTTATGAAATGGATAAACAAATGGGTTTTGTGCAATAAATACATTTAGTATTAACACAGTGTTCAATTTCCCTCTGGAAAATCTTATATTAGCAGAAACAAAACAATAACGTTCACCCCACTGAACGGCAAGCCGGCAAGATGTTAGCTGTAATCCGCTAAAAAATTCAAATTGATGATTACTGAATTAAAAAAAATAGAAAACTTACTTTTTAAGGAAGTTAATTTAAAAATTTCAAACGTAATTGAAGATAAGGAATCTCAAGAATATTTTGGTTACAGTTTTCAAACAGAGAAAATGAATTTTAAATTTAGAAAAGCGAAAATAACACCTAAGAAAGTAGGACAATTTGTTACTTTATGGAAACGTAATTCTCTAAATATAACAGAACCTTTTAACGAAACGGATGCATTTGATTTTTATATTATCGTAACCGAAGAAATTGAAAAATTTGGGTTCTTTTTATTTCCTAAAACTGAATTAATCAAAAGAAATATACTAGGTACAAAGTTCAAAGAAGGAAAACGTGGCTTTAGAGTTTATCCAAGTTGGACTAAAACAGAAAATAAACAAGCTGAAAAATCTCAATCTTGGCAAACAGAGTTCTTCATTGATTTCACAAAAAATGACAATCAAATTTCTGAAAAACTAAATTCTATATTGAATTTCTAAAAAAGTCTTTTTGTACATTTGAGTTAAATCTTAATTAAAAAGTACAGAAACAAAAAATCTATAACTTCATCAAGCCAGCTAGAAGTTAACAATCCTTAAAAATGAATTTAATGTAACTATACATGACTAATTTTGCCCAAATGATTAAAGAGTATTCGGTTTTATTATGCTTAATTACTTCAGTAATATTAATAGTAATAGCAGCATTAAATTATCCTGGCGGTTCATTGCTGGATAAAAATTCTATAGGGTTTGGATGGTCAAAAAATTTCCTTAGCAATTTATTTGAAACAAACGCAATAAATGGCTCTGAAAACAACGGCCAAATTTGGGCACTTATTGGAATGGCATTCCACGCAGTTGGTTATGGCATTTTTTTTATCAATATGTCAAAAAAGATATCTTCAAGACAATGGTCAAATATTTTAAAATTTATAGGCATTGCCAACATAATACTTATTTTATTAATCGCAACACCCTTACATGATGTAGGAGTAATATCTATTGTTTTAACATTGTTTGGTTTATTTATAATTACTGTATTTATCTTAAAATCAAAACTTCATTTACTTAAATTTTGCTGTATTATTTGCTTGTTTACTTTTTACTGTTTCTTTGCTCTATTTGGATTTGGTTATTTGGGTTTAGCAATCATTCTTCAGAAAGTATATGTTTTATGTTCGATACTATTAGTTTTAAGCCTAGAATATTTTACCAAACATGAAGACTTTACCCCAATTAAATCGAGCGAACAAAAAATATAAACTACAAACCACTAATAGAGGTTTTTCGTTATTAATGATTTAATTAGATTTAAAAATTTCATGAATCCTAATAAAGAATACAATTTCGTTGCTGAGCTTAAAATAATAGGAATCAATCCATTTGTATTTGTTCCTGAGGAAATTCTGAATGAGATTTTTAGAGCCTTTGGAAAAGATAAAGGTCAAATTCCTGTACATGGTTCAATCAATGGAAAACCATATAAGCAAACTCTGGTAAAATACAGTAGTGATTGGCGATTATATATTAATACAGTTATGTTGCCGAAGTCTCCACAACGAATTGGTGAAAGTTTAGAAGTAACTATTGCTTTTGACACAGAAGATAGAACCCTCACTCCACATCCAAAACTTATAAAAGCATTAGAAGTAAACAAAGAAGCTAAAACGGTTTTCGATAATCTTCCTCCATCAAAACAAAAAGAAATCGTGCGTTATATCTCGGCTTTAAAAAAAGAAGAAACCATTGATAAAAACATAACCAAAGCGATTAATTTTTTATTAAGTAAAGAACGCTTTATTGGAAGGGATAAACCTTAAATTAAAACTCGGCATTAACTTCCAACGTAATAACTTCTTTAGTAATTGGATGAATAAATGTTAATGATTTAGCGTGGAGATGCAACCTATTCGCTTTTTCACCATACAAATCATCACCAACAATTGGAGTATTTAACCCTAGCGGATGTGATGCATGTACGCGCAACTGATGCGTTCTGCCCGTTATAGGATAAAAATGAACTCGTGTTTTACCATTTTCATCAGCAACTGTTTCCCATTTGGTTTTTGCAGGCTTTCCATACTCATAACATACTAATTGTCGTGGTCTATCATCTAAATCCACTCGAAGAGATAACTCTATAACGCCTTCTTTTTCGTTTAAAATTCCATCTAAAAGTGCTTCATAACATTTTTTTACTGTTCGTTTAATGAACTGGTGCTGAAGCATGACATACACTTTTTCGGTCTTGGCGATTAACATTAAGCCCGAAGTTGACATATCTAATCGATGAACAATTAAAGGGCCTGTTGCGTCAGGACACATAAGTTTTACTCTTTGATATACTGAATCTTGAATTTCTTTTCCAGGAACCGATAAAAACTCGGCAGGTTTGTTAATCACTGCTAAAAACTCATCTTCAAAAATTACTGAAATATCTTTTCCTTCTGCAGGATTTTCTAAAAAAGGATTATCATCCATTTCAATGCCTTCTAACATATGTCCCAATAAAATAGGTTCACATTTACTTTTGCAAGATGGATAAAAATGTTTGTGTTTTCTGACTTCCGATTTAGGAGATTGTCCCCACCAAAATTCAGCCATACAAACGGGTTTTAAATCATGTTGAAATGCATAATGCAGTAATTTAGGAGCCGCACATTCCCCTGCTCCAGCTGGCGGATTATCATTGAAGATTTCTCCTAAACTTTTAGATTTCCCAAACTGATTTAAAAAAGAATACTCCTTAAAAAGTCTTTGTTGTAAAGCTGCCGATTTTTGCTTTCTTAATTCTTTTAAGGAAATAATTTTATCTTCAAAAGAAGCAACTTCATTTTGTGCATCAACAAGCTTATAATTCCAATACGCCATCATTTTTTTTAACAGAATACCTTCTTGCTGGCTTTGTTCTTTCAACTCGTTTAGTAATTGTTCAAATGGAATACCATCTAAAAGTTTTTCGGCTTCTAATCGCTTTTGCTGACGAACTTTTTTCTGAGTTTTAATGTGGTTTTTATGTCTAAGAATATCTTGTTCTGCTTCTGTTTTAGTCAATTCTAAATTTGATAATGCTTCTTTATATTCTTTTTGAGATTCTAAAGTTTCAATTTCTCGATTTATAACATTGATTTTCTCTTGTTCAAGGTTGAAAAAACCATTCTGATCCAACATATCAAAAACAGTAGGAACAAAATAATTATGATGATTTTGCTCTGCTAATTTACCTGAAAAAGCCCACAGATAACCCAATTCACCTTGCTTATTTTGGCAAACTAAAACCCCAAACATTTTTCCGATTACTAAACCATTTTGCTCATCGTTTAAACCAAAATTATGTTCAAAATCAGTTTGCGTTTCAAGGTATGATTGTAATTCTTGAGCAGCAATTTTGCTTAACTCATGTGGTTCATAATAAAAAGGAAAATTGAATTTATCAGGTAAAGCAATTCCTGAAATATTGGTTTTAAAGTTTTGAAATAAAGATTTAGGCATGGTGCAAAGATAGTAGAAATAAAAAAAGTTGACTTCGAGAACCTCAGTCAACTTTTTTAAAATACTTTTTATATTGAATTACTTCTTCAAGTGCTTATCAAAGTAATCAGCAATTTTAGCATACATATGAATACGATCTCTTCCTCCTACGTTATGCTCGTGGTTAGGATATAAGAAATAATCTACTTGTTTTCCTGCTTTAATACAAGACTCGATGAAATTCATACTGTTTTGTTGTACAACAACTGGATCTTGTGCTCCGTGAATAATCAATAATCTTCCTTTTAAGTTTTTAGCTTTGTCTAATAACGAAGCTTTTGCATAACCTTCAGGGTTTTCTTGTGGCGTATCCATGTAGCGCTCACCATACATGATTTCGTAATATTTCCAATCGATAACTGGACCACCAGCTACACCAACTTTAAAAGTATCTGCTTGATTCGTCATTAATGTAGTTGTCATAAAACCACCAAAACTCCATCCGAAAACTCCAATTTTATCTTGATCAACAAATGATTTAGATTTTAAGAACTTAACACCTTCCATTTGATCAGCCATTTCATTAACTCCTAATTGACGGTGATTTACATCACAGAATTTTTTCCCACGTGCGTCACTTCCTCTATTATCTAAAGTAAATACAACATATCCTTGTTGTGCCATGTAATAATCAAAATAACCACCACCAGCTAACCAACGATTGGTTACTAATTGTGCATGAGAACCTCCATACACATAAACCATCACTGGATATTTTTTTGTAGCATCAAAATTTGAAGGATAAATAATACGCCCGTTTAAAGGTGTTTTACCATCAGCAGAAGTGATCGTTACCAATTCCATTTTAGGCATATCAATTTTACCTGTAAAAGGGTTATCTGCTTTTACTAATTGAGTTGCTTTTTTAGATTTTACATCAATAATCGAAATTTCATTTGGTGTTGTTGTATTGCTGTATTGATCTAAAACCATAGTCCCATCAGAAGAAACAGAAGCATTATGTGTTCCTGAAACTGTAGTCAACTGAATTGTTTTTCCAGTTTTCAAATCTACCTGATACAATTGACGGTCTAAACCATTATTTGCAGTTCCTATGTAATTAATTTTTGTTGCTTTTGCATCAAAACCTAAAACATCTTTCACAACAACATCATTAAAACCTAAATTCTTTACAAGTTTACCATCAGTATTATATAAATACATTTGATTATAACCATTAAAATCCGTTTGGTAAATGAATTGTGTTGGGTTATTTGGAACAAAAGTCAAGGCATGTTGAGGTTCAACCCAAGTTGAGGCTTTTTCTTCAAATAATGTTTTTACGAATGCACCAGTTTGTGCATCGTATTTATTAAATTTTAAATGATTTTGTTCACGATTTAAAACCCCAATGAAAATATGTTTCCCTGTTGGCTCCCAAGAAACCATTGTTAAATATTGTTCCTTTGGCTCACCAGTTTGAATAGTAACTTTTTTTCCTGAGTTAACATCAAAAATTACTAATGTTACATTCTCGCTAGTCATACCAGCCATTGGATACTTTATGTCTTTATTTACTGCTTCACGCTCATTCCAGTTAATGATTGGATAATTTCCAAC
>CAMLKV010000164.1 GCA_946480635.1 uncultured Flavobacterium sp. | reverse complement strand
CCAATTGCGTTCCAGCTTCATTCCACCACATTCCTTCTTTGATACCAAACTCTTGACGGTGTACATAATCAGAACCGTTAACGATTCCTTTATCAGTATCATTTGTGACATCTATGACATTACCTGAATTACTAGTAATTTTAATGTTATTTTCTTTTAACCAAGCTACATTTCCATTATTAGCGAACTTTGCTTGCTCTCCTTCATTAGAATATGAAACAACATTCGTAATTTGTTTAGAGGCAACATCGAATATTACCTTGTAATTATTCTTTTTACCTGACACTTCGGTTTCAAATGCATTAGCGGACTTCCATTCAATAGCAGTTGGAAAAGTTTTTACTGAAAATTCATCTGAAGTAATTTTAGTTTTCAATGCACTTTCAAAATCTGATTTTGAAGCTAAAGTTACTTCTTTCCATCCATTAGCTACATTTTTTTCCAACAAAGTAGCATAATCACCACTCAAATAAGCAACCGATTTAGAATTTTTACGCCATTGTTGTGCAACTTGTGTAGTTGGTGCATACTTTCTACCTCCAGTAACAGTTTCTTCAATAGTAAGCTTTTGTGCAAAAGAAACACTACCAACTACTAAAAAACTAAGTATATATTTTTTCATAATTTATGTTTTGGCTGCTAATTTAATAAATGATGGGGTTTAAACTGTTAAGGAATTCAAAAAAATACTTGACATATCAATAAAATAAAATATCAGATTTTTTTCGCCCCAGTGACAGAAAAATTAAATTTTCAAAAGATTATAAAACTGTAAATTTTAAAATTTCATTTTTTATTTTGTAAGTAAAAGATTACCTTAGTTAAATTAAAACAAACAAAAACTAAAAAATTATGAAAACAAGACTTTTAAACATCAAAGGTGTTGAAGTATTATCAAAAGATAGTCAAAAATCAATAAACGGAGGCGCTCCAAATGAAGGGGAATGTCATTGTATTTGTGGAAAACCACTTCCAAAATATTGTTCACCATGTTTTATTGATCCATGTGCAGGACAAGATTCTTAATTTAATAACCTTTAATATATAATTATGAAATCAAGACTTTTAAATCTATCAGGAGCTGAAGTATTATCAAAAGAAAGCCAAAAAACAATCTATGGTAAGGCTAAAATTGATTTATCACTTTGCGGATGTGATTGTAGCGGTGCTGTAACTGGTCCATGGTATTGCCCAGAGTATATTGGATGTCCTCAGGTATATACTTGCAACGATGCAGTTTAATAAAACTTAAGCCCTGAATAATTTCAGGGCTTTTTTATTTAAAGTTCTTTCAATTTATATTTCCAAAAAGACAATTCCTTCTGAACAAAATTCATTAATTTTGCAGTTGATTTTTTAAAAACAACATAAAATATATACTATGAGTTCATTTGACGTAGTTATTATAGGTTCAGGTCCTGGTGGATATGTAGCAGCAATTCGTTGTGCACAACTAGGAATGAAAACTGCTATTATTGAAAAATATTCAACCCTTGGAGGTACTTGCTTAAACGTTGGATGCATTCCATCAAAAGCATTGTTAGCTTCTTCACATCATTATGAAGAATTACAACACTTTGCTGACCACGGAATTGAAGTTTCTGGTGAAGTAAAAGTAAATCTTCAAAAAATGATTGACCGCAAACAAGCAGTTGTTGATCAAACTAGTGGTGGAGTTAAATTCTTAATGGACAAAAACAATATCACTGTTTTTAATGGTGTTGGTTCATTTGAAAGCGCTACTTCAATTGCAATTACTAAAGCTGACGGTTCAGTTGAAAAAATCGAAGCAAAAAATACAATCATTGCTACAGGTTCAAAACCATCTTCTTTGCCATTCATTTCTATTGATAAAGAAAGAGTAATTACTTCTACTGAAGCTTTAAAATTAACTGAAGTTCCTAAACACTTAATCATCATTGGTGGTGGAGTTATCGGTTTAGAATTAGGACAGGTTTATTTACGTTTAGGAGCTCAAGTATCTGTAGTTGAGTTTATGGACAGAATTATTCCTGGAATGGACGGTGCTTTATCAAAAGAATTGACTAAAGTGTTGAAGAAACAAGGAATGAAATTCTACACTTCACACAAAGTGAAAGAAGTTACTCGTAACGGAAATGCAGTTATTGTAAAAGCAGACAACGCTAAAGGAGAAGAGATTGTTCTTGATGGAGATTATGCTTTAGTAGCTGTAGGTCGTCGTCCTTATACAGATGGTTTAAATGCTGAAAAAGCTGGTGTTAAATT
The DNA here is from genome assembly GCA_946480635.1 of uncultured Flavobacterium sp. The sequence continues at coordinate 3,525 of CAMLKV010000164.1, read as the reverse complement.
AACTGACAGAGGTCAAGTTGAAGTAAACGACCATTTACAAACTTCTGCTTCAAATATTTATGCAATTGGTGATGTTGTGCGTGGTGCAATGTTAGCTCACAAAGCGGAAGAAGAAGGAGTTTTAGTTGCTGAATATTTAGCAGGTCAAAAACCACATATTGATTATAACTTAATTCCTGGAGTAGTTTATACTTGGCCAGAAGTTTCTGCTGTTGGTAAAACAGAAGAGCAATTAAAAGCTGAAGGAAGAAACTACAAAGTAGGTAACTTCCCATTCAAAGCGTTAGGTCGTGCTCGTGCTAGTGCTGACACTGATGGTTTCATTAAAATTTTAGCTGATGCGGCTACTGATGAAGTATTAGGTATTCACATGATTGGTGCTCGCGCTGCCGATTTAATTGCTGAAGCTGTAACAGCCATGGAATTCCGTGCAAGTGCTGAAGACATTTCAAGAATGTCTCATGCCCACCCAACTTTTGCAGAAGCAATCAAAGAAGCTGCATTAGACGCAACTGGAAAAAGAGCTTTACACGTATAATCATACTATAATAATAAAAAAAGAAAAAGCCGTTCAATTGAACGGCTTTCTTTATGCTTTAACTACTTCTTTATAACTTTCCCAATTTCTGTAAATCATAAATAGATTTCCGATAAATAAAAAAGCTCCAGCACCAATATTGGCAAGATCTAAACAAAGATGAACCATTACAATATTTACCGATATAGGCAGTAAAACCAAATTTGCTAAACGAATAAATTTTCCTGAAATAAAAGCTAAACCACAAAGTAATTCCAATCCTTTTACAAGGGTCATTAAATAACCAGAAGCTGCTAATCCTTCATTAAAAGTTTTGAGATTTCCGGTTAAAGTTGGTTCAGGGAATAATTTTAAAAAATAGGCTACAGAACCAAATAACAATAAGGCTCCTATCAGAATTCTTACAACAATTGTCGCGATTTTCATAAATATTTGATTTAAAAGGTTTGTTAATCAAATATAAGAAAAAGATTACTATTTGATTCTCGACCCTGTTATTTTTACATCGGCGTATGCCCAAGCATCTTTTATAAGTTTGTCTATTTCGGCAACTTTTGTTTTGTTATTGAGTTTTTCGTAAGCCAATTTCATTCCGTGGTAAGACCACCCGTTCTTAGGAAACTTTTTTAAATCCTCTTCATAGACTTTAATCGCTTCATTATACCTTCCTGCTTCAATTAAAATTGCTCCTAGATGATGTCGAGTTGAGAAAAACCAATCTGGAGGTTCATTATAATTTAAGCCATCTTCAATTTTTACAGCCTTTTGCAAAAGATTAATACTTTGTGAATAATTCTTTTCAGAAGCAAGTATTTCGGCTTTTAGAACTTTATCTGCAATGTTTACAATAGAACTCATGGAATTGATTTGCCAAATAGTCATTTTTTCTAAAGATTTATCATTAGCCAAAACATCTAATAGTAAGGACTCTTCTTTAGCCATTACAAATTTTTTTTGGCCCAAATAGGCCATTCCTCTAGCATAATGAGAAATAGCTTTAGGATATTTTAAAGTATCTGAAACCAATTTCATTTTTAAGATTTCGTCCCATTTTCCAAATTTTACCGCTACAAAATACGGAATGACATAATAATGCTGCAATGTTTCCATGCCGGGTAAAATCATATTTTTTGGATGTACCAATTTTGAAGTTTCATAAGCACCTTTCATTGCCCATTTTGAATTTCCTTCAAGAGTAGCTGTGCCAGCCATAAAATGATAGTTATGCGGATAATAGGCTAACGGATATGCTCCTTGCGCATGACACATGGTTGCATAAGCACTATCAATTTTACAGGCATTGATATTAGCCATTGTCCCTTTATGATAATCTCCTGTTCTTATATAAATGTGAGATGACATATGGATTAAATGACCAAAAGATTTGGCGTTACCATCATCAAAAAATTTGGCAGATGCATAACCTCTTTGTGGATTATTCGATGCTTCAACGGCATGAATATAAAAATGGTTGGCACCAATATGTTTTGGATCTTTTTTCAGAATTTTTTCAAAAAGTGATACAATTTCTGGTGTCCAAGCTTTTGGCTTTCCATTTTTCTCATACAAATCCCATGGATGTAAATCCATTACCGATTCGGCATACAAAGCATTTATATTAATATCATCTGAAAATTTTTCATTAACTGCTTTCATCGCTTTTGAGTAAGCAATATCAAGATGTTTTCTATCATCAACAGGTTTTTCTGTGTATCGTTTAGATAAGGCTTGAATTAAGGCTTTTTCACTTTCAGTAGCAGTCAAACTTAATTTCAAGGCAGTTTGTATCGCTTTATAAGCTCTTTCATAATTATCCGGTTCCATACCAGCATTATAATTAGGGCCTAAAACATAGGCAAAACCCCAATAGCACATAGCACATTCAGGATCAAGTTTTGAAGCATAATAAAAAGAGCGAGCTGCTTCGGCATGATTAAATGCATAAGCCAATGCTAAACCCTGATTAAAATATTTTTGAGCTTCTCTATTTTTTGTAGAAATTTTATAATTAATCACATCCATTCCTTTAAAAAGAGGGGCTTTGTTATCAGATGTGTACCATTCAGCATCTACGACTGGTGGCGCACAGGTCATACTGTTCATACCAACAATTGGTGTTTCATTTTGAAGGACTTCTTTTTTACAAGAAAAAAACAGAACAGTACTAATCAGCAAAAATTGAATCCATTTCATCATAATTGTAATTTATTGAAAATCAACATAAAGTTACTCAAAATAGATGAGTTATTCTTATTACAACATATCTGTATAAAGTTTTATCTAAAATTATAATTATTGTATTTTTGAAAATAAATTTCTTTTCTTGAGAACCTCAATTATTCGATATATTTCAAATCCTACAGAATTCAAAAGCCAGTTATTAAATTGGTCTCATCAATTCCGTGAAATAGTTTATCTAGACAGCAACAATTATCCTCAAAAGTATTCGAGTTATGATGTAGTATTAGCTGTAGATGCTTTTACATCAATCAAAACGGATTACCATAACGCCTTTGAAGATCTAAAACAATACCAACAACAAACTAAAGATTGGTTATTTGGTTATCTATCATATGATTTAAAAAACGATACCGAAAAGTTGGAGTCTAATAATTATGATGGCTTATATTTTCCTGATTTGTTTTTCTTTCAACCTAAAAAACTGTTTTTACTAAAAGGAAATCAATTGGAAATCTCTTATTTGATGATGTGTGATGATGAATTAGATGCAGATTTTGAAGAAATAATTAAAAGTCAAAAGTCAAAAGTCAAAAGTCAAAAATCTGAAGCTAGAGCTTTAAAAATAGAACAACGCATATCAAAAGAAAATTATATAGAAAAAGTCAATAAAATGTTGGTTCATATTCATCGTGGAGATATTTATGAAGCTAATTTTTGCATGGAATTCTATGCCGAGAAAGCATATATTGAACCTCTTGAAACTTTTTTAAAATTGAATGAAATTTCAAAGCCGCCATTCGCTGTTT
>CAMLKV010000163.1 GCA_946480635.1 uncultured Flavobacterium sp. | reverse complement strand
AGGGCTTTTCACAAGTGACACAAATTTTACTAAGCAAATAAGACTTGTTTCCTTTATGATAGGTATTTTTCAAAATCGTTGATTTTAATTTTTGCTTTGATATCAAACATTAAATTGTACAGTCCGAAAAAAGTTCTATTCACATATATAAAATGTTTTGAACCTCTATTCCCATTCATTTTACGGAGTTGTTTATCATTTGCAAACTTTTCACTTAAAGCGGCTATTTTCCCAAAGAATTCAGGGTTAGCAAAATCGAATTCCAGCTTATGAATGGGCTCCGTAAAAACCGTTAACAATTCATGGAACAGATCTGTAAAAAATTCCTTTTCTTTAGGTGTATCATTCGACTTTAAAATTTCTAATTCGAATAATTTATCCTTAAAATAATTTTTATCCGCAAGAGCACTTGGTGTTGAAACTTCAAAATAAGGCTTGTAAAATGACGCTGGAATTTGTTTCATACAGCCAAAATCGATGGCAATTAAATTTGCTTCTTCATCAACCAAGAAATTACCCGGATGTGGATCGGCGTGAAATTTTTTCAATTGATGAATTTGGTACATATAAAAATTCCACAACGTTTGCCCTACTTTATTTCTTTTTTTTTGGGATGTTTCAGTTGCACAAAACTCAGACAAATGCACTCCAGTCATCCAATCCATGGTTATGATTTTATCAGATGACAATAAAGGATAATAAGTTGGTAGCTTTAGATTCTCAATAATCTGACATTCTTTTCGAACAGTTTCGCTTTGCTGTAATTCCAACTGATAGTCTGTTTCTTCAGTTAATTTATCTTCTACTTCCTGAAAATATTCATCAGATGTCCCTTGCAAATTGAACATTCGAATGGCAATTGGTTTGACCAAAGCAATATCAGTACTAATACTTTCTCTAACTCCAGGGTATTGAATTTTCACGGCTAAGTCTTTACCATTTTTCTTGGCTCTATGAACTTGACCAATACTTGCTGCATTGATAGAATCAGGAGAAAATTCATCAAACAATTCTTCTGGATATTTTTTAAAATAATTTTTGAATGTTTTGCGAACTAAAGGAGCAGAAAGTGGTGGTACAGAGAATTGTGACAAAGAGAATTTTTCCACATACGATTGAGGTAGTAAATTCTTCTCCATGCTCAACATTTGCGCAACTTTTAGTGCACTCCCTTTCAATTCTTTAAGTCCATCGTAAATATCCGTAGCATTATTTTCATGAAGCTTATCTTTTGTTAAACTAGGATTCACAACTTTTTCACCATAATATTTAAGGTAATTACCTCCTACTTTTACACCCGTAGTAACCAATTTTGCTACACGTTCTACTTTGTTGGTTGGAATTGAATCTATTTTTTTCATCCCTTTGAATTAAAATTTCCAAATTTTTCTTTCCAGATGAATTTTCCAAAATCCAAAATACTCTCAATGGGTACATTGTAAACTACGTCAAAACTTGCTTTGACAGATTTTTCAATAAACACATCTGTTTTTTCAAAATTGACTGAAGTGTCTTCCATCCAACACTTCAGTATAGATAAGAACTGCAACCAAGCGCCTTCTTGTACTACTCGATTTTGTATGTCTGTAATTTTTTGATTTTCTATTTTATAAGATGTAGCCAAAACCGTTTTTGCATACGATAAGAAATCTTTGCGAAGGGATTTTAACTTCATTAAATTTTTCAAAGGCGTTTTTTCTTGATTTAACAAATACATTACAAAACTTCTGTTAGCTGTAGCTACTTCGAAAAAAGTAAAATAAAAACACGATAGTTTTTGAGCTGCGTCATACTGTTCATAATCAGCTGTTTTAGACAACAATTCTACCGTGTAATGCAACATATCTGAGAAAAACTGTTCTTCTAAAGCTTCAAACGAGGCAAAGAATTTGTAAAAATCTGCTTCTTCCATGCCATTATTTTTAGCAAAATCATAAACCGAATGTGGTTTTCTTCCGTTGGTAAGGACATAATCTGTATAAATAGATACAAAAGCATCCTTGTTTATTTGTATTGATTTTTTCTTTGCCATGATTTTATTTTTTGTTTAACAAATTTACAAAAATGTTAAACAATTAATTATTGTTAAGCAATTAATTAACAATCAAGCTATAATTAAAATTTATTACTTTTGTGGCAAATCACCCAAACATGTCAATTGAAGTTCAAAATATTTCTAAAAGTTACGGAGCTCAGAAAGCTTTGAACAATGTTTCGTTTAAAGTTAACAAAGGAGAAATTGTAGGTTTTCTTGGTCCCAATGGTGCTGGAAAATCAACTTTAATGAAAATTTTAACGACTTACATCAATGCAGATGAAGGTATTGCCAAAGTGAATGACTTTAATGTAAACATAAACCAGATTGATGTTCAAAAATCGGTAGGTTATTTACCAGAACACAATCCACTTTACTTAGATTTATATGTTAGAGAATATTTAACCTTTAATGCTGATGTTTACAAAGTAGATAAATCACGCATTGATGAAGTAATCACTTTAACTGGACTTACTCCCGAAGCACATAAAAAAATAGGGCAATTATCTAAAGGATATCGTCAGCGTGTGGGATTAGCGACTGCTCTATTACACAATCCTGATGTTTTAATTTTAGACGAACCAACAACAGGTTTAGACCCTAACCAATTAGTTGAGATTCGTGAGTTAATTAAAAACATTGGTAAAGACAAAACAGTTTTTCTTTCTACGCACATTATGCAGGAAGTAGAAGCTATTTGTGATCGAGTGATTATTATTAACCAAGGTAAAATTGTTGCGGATAATAATATTGAAAACCTCATCACTGAAATTAATGAACAAATCATTGAGGTGGAATTTGACAAAGTTGTTGAAGAAACTCTAATGGCAACAATTCCTAATATTAGCTCATATACCAAACAAGGTAATGGTTGGGAATTAACTTTTACTTCAAATGAAGATATGCGTCCAACAGTTTTTGATTTTGCACAAGCTAACGGATTAAAAACATTACAACTTTCACAGAAAAACAAAGATTTAGAAAGTGTGTTTAGAGAGAAGACGAAGTAATTTAAAAATTTTCTATAAAAAATGAAAAAAATTATTTTAATGTTTTTCACAACAATAATAAGTTGTAATTCATCAATTCAAAAAAATCAAAAATTAGTAAACATATTAAACAATAAAAACATTCCAATTCGAGGCAAAATAATTAAAATTCCTAATTCACCTGAATTAAGATTTGACTATTATGATGTGTATGAAAAAGACACAAGTATTAAAACTCTTGAAGAAATGAATTATCAAAGTGGAGGCTATTCATGGGAAGGAATAGTCTATGGAGCCATTAAACTCTCAGATGAGAATATTTTTAACAAAATTCATTTTGACCCAGAATCTGAAGGTTTAGCAGTTTGGAGTTCAGATGAAGAAACATTAAAAAAAATTGGCCGATTAATTTCATCAATAAAAAAAGATGATGAAATACTAAGACAATGCATCAAAGTTGCAGAAGATGATGGTAGAATGGAATAAAAAAAGAGGCTTTTATTAAAAAACCTCCTTAGCAATTTGTCTGATATTCTCCGATTTCCCCATTGAGTAATAATGTAACACAGGAATTCCAGCTTTTTGCAATTCCTTACTTTGATCAATACACCATTCAATCCCAATTTGTGAAACCTCCTGATTGTCTTTTGCTTTTACAACAGCCATTATCAAATCATCAGGCAAATCTACCTTAAAACGATGCGGAATTAAATTCAGTTGTTTTTTGGTCGAAATCGGTTTCAGTCCCGGTATAATGGGTACCGTGATTCCGGCTGAACGGCATTTGTCTACAAATTCAAAGAATTTTTTATTGTCGAAAAACATTTGTGTAATGATATAATCTGCGCCATTTTTAATTTTCTGTTTTAAGAAATAAATGTCGCTGTCCAGACTTGGTGCTTCCATATGTTTTTCCGGATAACCCGCCACCCCGATACAGAAGTTGGTTTTATTGGTGTTCTGTAAATCCGCATCCAAATAAATTCCGTTGTTTAAGTTATTGATTTGAGTTACCAATTCAGAAGCATACGAATGTCCTTCTTTTTCCGGCTTGAAGTAGATTTCACTTTTTACTGCATCGCCACGAAGTGCCACTACATTATCAATCCCAAGAAAATCCATATCGATTAAGAAATTCTCGGTATCTTCTTTGGTAAAACCACCACACAAAATATGCGGAATAGCATCTACCTGATATTTATTCTGAATCGCCGAACAAATCCCCACCGTTCCCGGACGTTTTTTTACTACTTTCTTTTCCAATAAACCGCTGGGCAATTCCTTGAATTCGTATTCTTCGCGATGGTACGTTACATCGATAAACGGCGGTTGGAATTCCATCAAAGGTTCGATGTTATCAAAAATACATTGGATATTCTGACCTTTTAACGGCGGTAAAATCTCGAAAGAGAATAAGGATTTTCCGTTGGCTTTTTCTATATGTTGGGTTACTTTCATTTCTAAGTATGAATTATAAATTATGAGTTATGACTTAATCCTGAAAACACTAATCTGCGATATTCGGATTTAACCATTTCTCGGCATATTCATAGGTACAATTTCTTCTTTGGGCGTAATCGCGCACCTGATCTTCTTTAATTTTTCCGAGTCCGAAATATTTGCTCTCCGGATGTCCGAAGTAATAACCCGAAACCGAAGACGCCGGCCACATCGCCATGCTTTCCGTGAGTTTCACGCCTATTTTTTCTTCCACGTTTAACAATTTCCAGATGGTTGGTTTTTCCAAATGATCGGGACAAGCCGGATAGCCGGGAGCCGGACGAATTCCTTTATACGCTTCTTTGATTAATTCTTCATTGGATAAATGTTCCTCCGAAGCATAGCCCCAGATTTCTTTACGGATTTTCTCGTGCAGGTATTCCGCAAACGCTTCTGCAAAACGATCGCCTAAGGCTTTGACCATAATGGAACTGTAATCGTCGTGGGCTTCTTCGAATGCTTTGGCTTTATCCTCCACGCCGAAACCGGTGGTTACACAGAAAGCCCCCATATAATCGGTTTTCTGACTTTCTTTCGGGGCAATGAAATCGGCTAGAGCAATATTTGGGGCCCCAACCGTTTTTTGCGATTGCTGACGAAGGGTTAAGAACGTTTCCAACACATTACCGTTTTCATCGTACAATTCGATATCGTCGTCCTTTACCTGATTCGCTGGAAATATTCCGTAGATTCCTTTTGCCTCTAACCAGTTTTCATCCAATAATTGTTTCAACATTTTTTGAGCATCTGCAAACAAAATCGTGGCTTGCTCTCCAACTACATTATCTGTTAGAATTGCTGGATATTTCCCAAAAAGTTGCCATGAGTTAAAAAAAGGCGTCCAATCAATGTACGGAACCAATTCTCGTAATGACACTTCGATGGTTTTTGCTCCGATGAAGTTTGGTTTTTTAGCTTCAAAATTTTCCCAATCCAGTTGCAATTTATTGGCTCTGGCTTTTTCAATCGTATGATAACTTTTATCCCGCTGACGGTTTAAAAACGTTTCACGAAAAGCTTCGTATTCTGCTCTTATAGTTGTGGCGTATATTTTTTTGTCTTTATTCAAAAGATTTCCGGCAACAGTTACCGCACGTGAAGCATCATTCACATGAACCACCGTTTGACGGTATTCCGGAGCTATTTTTACAGCCGTGTGTGCTCGCGAAGTCGTGGCACCACCAATCATGATTGGAATTTGAATGTCCCGTTTATCCATTTCTTTTGCCAGATACACCATTTCGTCCAACGATGGTG
>CAMLKV010000162.1 GCA_946480635.1 uncultured Flavobacterium sp. | reverse complement strand
GCTATATCGATTGTTGTGTATTACTTAAGGTTAAATGTTCTCAATAACAATAGCTGTTTCAGTTATTTCTGCCTTTTTTTGTTTCATTTCAAGTGTAAGTACAGCACTTTTATTGTCAGTTGAAAAAGGTCTTGATGAATCTAAATATCCCTCTTTTTTTGTAATTATTGAATAGTTTTCTACCGGAGTTACTTCAAAGCTATAATTCCCTTCTGGAGAGCTCTTTAGTGAACTTATTTCCTGTCCTTCATCATCAACAAGAGTAATTGTTGTATTTGGTAAAGCAATTTTAGAATTTTCTTCTATAGTTTTTCCTTCTATTTTGATAATGTTCTTTTGAAGATCAAATCTATAGATGTCGTATGAGCCAATTCCAGATGCTTTATCAGAAGATATATAACCTTTGTTTTTTGAAGCTAAGATGAATGCAATATCATTAGCGTTAGAATTTATAGTTTTTCCTAAATTTAAAGGAGATGAGTAGCTGTTTTTCTTAATTCTAGAAACAAAAACGTCAAAATTTCCATATCCTTCATGTCCTGTAGATGAAAAGAATAATTCTTTCTCATTAGATACATATGGAAATTTCTCATCACCTGAAGTATTCACGGAACTGCCAAGATTCTTTGGGTTTATTGGCATATTGTTTTCATCAATATCAGCAACATATAAGTCAAATCCTCCAAAACCGCCTGGCATGTTTGAAGCAAAATATAATTTTTTACCGTCAGGGGAAACACGAGGATTTTCAATTGAATAATTTAAGCTGTTAAAACTCACAGCGCTTTCTTGAATCCAAGTGCAACGACATTCTTCGTCAAAAATTCTTTTATATAATTGAAAGTTTTTGGGATTTTTCTCGTCACTTTTAGTGTAGTAAACAATCTTTTCGTTAGGAGAAAATGTTAACCCACCTTCATTTCCTTTAGAATCTAAAACAGAGGCAAAAAAGTAAGGCTTAGATAAATTTCCATTTTTATCAATACTCATACAATATAGACTGTTGTAAGGTAAATTGGTTTCACTGTCTTTTCCAGTTCCAATGGCACCAGTTCTTCTTGAAGAATACATGATGTATTTATTCATAAAGAAAGTTGAACCAATTTCCGATTGTTTTGTGTTAACATTAGTAGTGCCAACAGTGTATGTGTCTTTTAATTCAGATATTGTTTTGTTGAAGTCAATTGTAGTATCAGGTAAAAAAGAATCCTGAGCACTTATTATATTAAATAGAAATAACAATACGATTGAAAAAGTTGTCTTTTTCATAATTTTAATAGGTCTGCGTTTGTGTTTTTGAAAAAATTTCGCGCAAAACTACAGGTGTATCTGAGTTTCTTTTAATTTAATTGATGAAACAGCATAAAAAATCGATGAAATGCACTTTTGGTTGTAAAAAAATCAGTTTTTCGACTGAATAATAACAAATTAGCTACTTTGTAGTGAAAGTAATTGCTCTAAATAATCACGACTATTTGAAAGTCTTGGTATCTTATGTTGTCCTCCAAGTTTGTCTTGGTTTTTTAACCAATCATAAAATAGATTTTCACGAGCGATATTTATTGTCAGTGGATTAAGTGTCATGTTGTTATAACGCTTTGCTTCATAGTCCGAATTCAATGATTGGATATTCTCATCAAGCAATTGCGTAAACTTAGATAAATCATCCGGTTGTTTTCTAAATTCAATTATCCATTCGTGAGCACCTTTTTCTTTTCCATTCATGAAAACTGGAGCAACAGTATAGTCTACAACTTCACTATTAGTTAGTTTGCATGTTTTTGCCAAGGCTTGTTCCGTGTTTTCAATCATTAATTCTTCACCAAAAACATTGATGTGATGCTTGGTTCTGCCAGTAACTTTTATGCGATATGGTTTAAGAGAAGTAAATCGAACAGTATCTCCAATTAAATATCTCCACAATCCTGAATTTGTTGTGATGACAACGGCATAATTTTTATTGAGTTCTACTTCTGCAAGACGTATGGTTTTTTGATTTGGTGTGCCAAAGGTATCCATGGGAATGAATTCGTAAAAAATTCCATAATCTAACATTAGCAGTAAATCATTAGAATTATTTAAATCTTGTATGGCAAAGAAACCTTCCGATGCATTATAGATTTCATAGTACTTAAATTCGTTTTTAGGAAGAATTGTTTTGTATTGCTCACGGTAAGGATCAAAACTCACACCACCATGAAAATAAACTTCAAGATTTGGCCAAATTTCAAATAGATTGGTTTTGCCAGTTTCTTCTAAAATTTTATTTAATAAAACCAACATCCATGATGGAACACCTGCAAAACTTGTTACATTTTCACGTTTTGTTTCGTTAACAATAGCCATCAACTTGGTTTCCCATTCACTCATCAAGGAAGTCTTATTGCTAGGCGTACTACTAAATTCAGCCCAAAAAGGCATGTTGTCTATTAAAATGGCTGATAAATCCCCAAAATAAGTATTGTTGTCTTCATACAATTGTTTGCTACCACCAAGTCTAAGACTTTTACCCGTAAACAATTGAGATTCTTCGTTATTGTTAAGATATAAGCAAAGTAAATCCTTGCCTGCTTTGTAGTGACAGTCTTCCAACGCCTGACCACTCACGGGAATAAATTTACTTTTTGCATTAGTGGTTCCGCTTGATTTTGCAAACCATTTAATAGGCTCGTGCCAAAAAACATTTTGTTCACCTTTTCTAGTTCTTTCTATAAAAGGCTCTAAATCTTCATATGTCGAAATGGGAACTCTTTCCTGAAAAGTGTGATACGTTTTTACCGATTCAAAATCGTATTGCTTACCTAGTATTGTATTTTCTGCCTGACGGATTAAGTTTATGAGCAACTCTTCCTGTACTTCATTAGGATATTTCAAAAACAACTCGATTTCATGAATCCGTTGTTTAAGAACCCAAGAGGCGATAGAATTTATTATAGGTAGAGGCATTTTTTAATTATGAATTTAACGTTATGAATTATAACTTTACCAAAAATAGAAATTAAATATAAAATATAAAATCAAATTTTAGATGATTTACGAAGGTGTTTTAACGAAAATGCAAACCGAATTTGGTAACCCAATACAGTATTATTTGGTTTTTGAAAATAGTTTTTTGAATGTAAATCAGTTACTTGGAAAGGAATTTGAAATTTCATTTCAAGGATATCAGTGTTTACAATGCGGTAAAAAGAAAAAAATATTTCGTCAAGGATTTTGTTACGACTGTTTTATGGCTAGTGCTTCGGCAGGAGATTGGATTATGAAACCTGAATTGAGTACAGCTCATTTAGATATAGAAGACCGTGATTTAGAATACGAAAAAAAAGTTCAATTACAGCCACACATAGTTTATTTGGCAGTTTCGAGCGAAGTTAAGGTAGGAGTAACAAGAAAAACACAAGTGCCTACCCGTTGGATAGATCAAGGTGCCGAGCAAGCTATTCCTATTGTTGAGGTTCCTAATCGATATTTGGCTGGAATTACAGAAGTTGCGCTAAAAGATCATTTTACAGACAAAACGCATTGGCAGAAAATGCTAAAAAATGAAGTGTTTAAAACTGATTTGTTTGAAGAAAGATTAAAGGTTAAAAAATGGTTGCCTAAAGAAGTGGAAGAATATTTTGACGCTACCAAAGAAGAGCTTTATGAAATGGATTATCCTGTATTGCAATATCCAACAAAAGTTGCGAGTTTAAATTTAGATAAATCACCAGTCTACTCCGGAAAATTAGCAGGAATAAAAGGTCAGTATCTTATTTTTGAAGATGGTACTGTTTTTAACATCCGAACATTTGAAGGATATGTAGTAAAAATAGAAATGTAAAAAAAAAGCTCCTGAAAAGGAGCTTTTTTATGTTATGGATTTTGCTGTGCAGGTTTTTTCTTTTTGAATAAACCGTCCAGTACCTGATTTGCAGTATTTTTTATAGCATCTTTTTTAGGATCTGCTGTTTTCGTTGTATCTGTAGCATTCTTTTTGCCACCTCCTAGAATGTTGCTTAAAGCACCAGTACCTTGATTTAAAAGTTTGTCTTTTTGCATTTGTACAATTTGAGAAGCCAGGTTTGTAGTCGCTTGCTTCATATCAGTACTAATTTTAGGACTTTTAAAACTTCCAGTCATTAATGCAGTAATAGGAACACTTTCAATTTTTGCTTGATCAGCAGGAGTTAGTTTACTTAGAAGTTTGTTTACATCTCCACCCAAATATTTTGCAGGAACATCCATTTTGATGTTGTATTTCATGCTTTGGTCAAAACCATGAGCTCCTCCAATTTCGGCAGTAATATCCTGATATTTTATTTTGAAAGGTTTCACAACAACTTTTCCTTCGTCAAAAGCGATGGCAGCTTTAATATCATTCAAATTCAATTTTTTCATGTCAATAAACTTGAATTGAGAAGTCAAAGCCGTTAACATTTCCGAATTATTTGAATTTATGGTTGATGATAACAATTGGCCTAATAAATCACCTGTTAGCGTAGATAAAACGGGAGTCATTTCTACTGCATCAAGATTACCATTAAGTTTGATGTTTGAATTTAATTTTCCACTCACAGCACCTGCAATTGGAGCAATAGCTTTAAGCATGTCTAATTGAGTAAATGATTTTCCAATATCTACTTTGTCTAAGTTTAAGTTCATATTGAATTTAGGGACATTCCCTTTAGTCGAAACAACTCCGTTAAGCCCAATTTGACCATCAAAAATATTTGTTTTTACATCTTGAAGCGTTACGGCTTGATCACGAATAATCATTTTACCGCTAACTTGTTTTAGAGTAAGATTATCATAAACTACAGTATTTGCTTTTGCCGAAACTGCACAATCTAAAAACGCCGGAATTTTTACAGCTTCTTTTTTACCAGTGCTTCCTGTGCCTGATTTTGAAGAAGATTCTTCAGTTGGTTTTTTAGCAGAAGCTGACGCAGGTTCCATAAAATCGGCAACTAAAAACTGATTAGAATTCATATTAAAGTTTCCTTTCAGGATTTGATTTCTGAAAAGGAATCCATAAAAATTATCTAAAGTACCGTTAACATGAATGTCAGAACCTCCAGTTTTCATATCTAACTGGTTTAGTTTAATTTGGCTGGTATTGAAAGCCACAGCCGCTTTTTGAATTTGAACTGGTTTAGCCATTTCTGGTCCTGCATAATTAAATCCAGTTAATGTCATCATACCTGAGTTTTGGATATTTTGGTACTGACTTTTTTCAACAGATTGCATGTCGAATTTTGTAGTAACATCTGCATTTAAAATTCCTGACAAAGGCTGATCTAATTTTACCGGATAGGCTTTAGAAAAGTTAGAAAGGTTGATTGTTCCTTTTAATGACGCATTTACTAAGGCATTTGTCATCGCATTTCTAATATTTGCTTTGGCGCTAAATACATCCTGATCAATTTTGAACGAAAGTTGATCTAAGTTCACATAAGTATCTTGAATCAAACCTGTTTCATTGATGATTTTAGTGTCAATAACAATGTTTTGTACCGATTTTGGTAAATCAGGGTATTGGAAAGAAGCATTGTTTGATGCAATTGCAATATTGAATTTAGGAACTGTATTGTCAGTAAGTTGACCTTTTACTTTTCCGTTTACAGTAAAGTCTCCAGACGTTTTTACAGTTTCTATATTACTCGCATAAGCCGCCGGAATTAATCCTAAAAAGTTTTTGAATGAAGAAGTAGGAGTCTTGAATGTTAAATCATAATCTTGACCTGCTTCTAACAGTTGAATAAATCCATTGAACTCTAATGGAAGTTCATTAATCTTCGCT
>CAMLKV010000161.1 GCA_946480635.1 uncultured Flavobacterium sp. | reverse complement strand
ATTTGTTTTAAAAGAATACCTGACATTACTAAAAGAAGATAATGAACTCGACTCATTAATTTCTGATTTGCTATTCAGCATGAATATTATACCAATTTCAAAGCCGCAGAGAGGAAGACAATATGGTGTAGATATTGCTGCTATTGGTAAGGATAGTGATGGCATACAAAAGACTTTTCTAATTGCTGTTAAACAAGGAAATATTACTAGAAATATTTGGGATAGCAATCCAACATCTGTAAGGCAAACATTGAACGAAATTTTAGAAGTCTATATTCCTAGAATTCTAACTAAAACCCAAAAAACTCTTCCAAAAAAAATCATAGTTTGTACAAATGGAGAACTTGAACAGTCAGTACAATTAAACTGGAATAGTTATATTGATGAAAGATCCAAGCCAAATGATGTTGAATTTGATTTTTGGGGAATTGATAAAATTGCATCTTTCATTGATGGATATTTATTACCTGAACAAATATTTCCGAATGAATACAAAATTTTATTACGAAAAACTCTTGCTTTTCTTGATTTAGCAGACTACGATTTGAACCATTATTATTCGCTATTAAACAAACTATTTGATACTAAAACAAATAAGAAAAAAGATGTTTTAAAAATCTTAAGAATAACTAGGATTTGTTTTAACGTGGTTTTTAAATGGTCTAAAGATGCTCAAAATTTAAAGCCTGCTATTATTGCTTCTGAACGAACTGTTTTATTAACATGGAATTGGTTACGGGAGAATAATTTGTTGCAAGAAGATTACACTCTAAAGGAATTCTATGACATACATAATTTAAAAATTACGATTGGACGAGAATATTTTCTAAAAACCAGGCACCATTTATATGTTGAACATGCTTTATCCAAATATTCACGAAATCAACTGGAATACTCACTAACTGTTTGGGAGCAAATGGGAATTCTTAGCTCAATTGCTCTAACAGAAATATGTGAAGGTCAAATATATCTTTCACAAGATATGAAAAAACATGCTGCTACTTGTTTTTCAAACGCAAATGAATACACAATAGGACTAAAATTTTTAATCAATAATAATCCTCCTTCAAGTTATCCTGAATATGATGAACATTTAATAGAAATTTCATTGGCTTTAATTCTCTTACATAAAGCAAAAGAACTAGATTTTGCTAAAAGTTGGTTAGCTAGTTTAATTTCTGGTTTAAACAACTATTACAAACTGAAAAGATTTATACCATTATTTAATACTGATTATGAAAAACTTGTAGAAATTCATAATGGAGAAACTATTTCAGAACCTAATTCTTCAATGCTTATACCTCTTTTAGCTGAATGGGCTATAATTTTGAATGAACCAATATTATATAATTTAACTAAAAAGTTAGTAACTGATAATTACCCAGAAATTGATCTACAGATTTGGTTCCCAGAAACAACCTCTGAAAATTATTTATTTACTGAGAATATGAGTCGAAAAAGTGGACACACAAAATGCTCAATAAAACTATATGATAATATTGAAGATTATAAAAAAGAAATGTTAGAGGAAAAAACTTTATTATATGATGAAAAGGATTTTTCAATTATTAAAAATTATTTTTACTATTTAGGTTATATATCATCAAGACACTATCGCTCTAACTTATTACCTTTATTCTGGAGAGAATTCTTAAACTAGTTAAAATATAGAAACTTTACCAAATATGTTGAATTATCTAATGGTGAGAAAATTTAAAAAAGTTTTAATTAATAAAGCTAAGTCTGTTTAATGGGTAAACATGTATGAAAATAAATGTAAATTTTACTCTAGTTATAACGAGAGTTGGTGGAATAGGAAAAGGAAATGAAAGACGCTTGAGGCGTCTTTTTTTTATTTGCGGAAAACCGTAATAATGCTTTTAAGATTATATTTACATTTAACAGAAAATTCATATATTTAGAAGTAATGGGAAATACTATACTAAACTCCACCATAAAAAATAAACCATGAAAATTGACTTCGTAAGGATAAAAAATTTCAGAAAACTTAAATGTTGCAAAATTGAGTTTTCTGACAAAGAAACTATATTTGTTGGGGCAAATAATAGCGGAAAAACAACTGCTATGGACGCACTGATTACTTTTTTAGAAAAAAAAGATTTTAAAACTCAAGATTTCACAATTACAAATTGGACAGAACTAAATAGGATTGCTGAAGAATGGGTTATAAAAGAAACTTTAGAAAATGAGGATAAAAGCATCAAACTGCTTGAACCGTATTTGCCCTCATTAGATTTATGGTTTAATGTTGATATTACAGAATTACGATATGTAAGTCATATTATACCTTCACTTGATTGGAATGGAGGTTTGTTAGGTTTAAGATTAGTATTGCATCCTAAAAACATAGAAACACTAATTGAAGAATATAATCTTGCGAGAAAAAAGGTAATAGATCTTAAAACAAAATCAGGAAAAGCTGTAGAACTTTGGCCTATGAGTTTTTGGCAATTTTGTGACAAGAAGCTAAATACTTTGTTTGAAATAAAATCATATCTATTAGATCCTGATAAATATGATGAAATTCAGGATTTATCTGATAACAGTGTAGAACTTGAAGGTAATCCTTTAAATGGTTTAATTAAAATTCACACAATAAATGCTCAGCGAGGTTTTAGCGACGCTAATTCCGATAATCCAGAATCTAGTAGTACTAAATCCTTGTCTTCTCAACTTCGTTCTTATTATGACAAACATTTAAACCCTTCAATTGAACCTAATGAAAAAGATTTAGAGGCACTTGAAAAACTAAATGAGGCAAAAGTTACATTTGATAATAATTTAACTTCAAGTTTTGAAGCTCCACTTAGGGAGTTAAGTGACTTAAATTACCCTGGATTTGGTAATCCACAAATAACATTGGCATCACTTATTAAGGCTACAGATGGTTTAGATCATGATTCAGCAGTTAGATACAATTTAGCCGAAGGACTCACATTGCCAGAAAAATATAACGGTTTAGGTTATCAAAATTTAATTTCTATTGTTTTTAAATTAATTCGATATCGTGATGAATGGATGATGAATGGTAAAAATATATTAGAAAAAGATAATATAATAGAGCCGATCCATTTAGTGCTAATAGAAGAACCCGAAGCTCATTTACATGCACAAGTACAACAAGTTTTCATAAAAAAAGCATATGAGATTTTAAGAGCACATGAACATTTAGGAATCAAAACAGATTTTACTACTCAGCTAGTAATCAGTACCCACTCTAGTTACATTGCACATCAAAAATTTGAAAGTTTAAGATATTTTAAAAGAAATAATAGTACAACAACAACGCCTACGTCTGAAGTGTTGAGTATAAAATCAGTATTCGATTCAACTATACCAGAAGAAAAAGAAACTGAAAAATTTGTAATAAGATATTTAAATACGACACATAATGATTTGTTCTTTGCAGATGCTACGATTTTAGTTGAAGGTCCAGCTGAAAGAATGCTTATTCCTCATTTTATAAAAAATCATCACGAAATTCTTGACAGTTGCTACATAACAATTTTAGAAATAGGTGGAAGTCATGCACATAGATTAAAACCGCTTATTGAAAAACTTGGATTAATTACTTTAATTATCACAGATTTAGATTCTCAAGAAAAGTATTCAGATACTTCATCAGTCCCTCCAAAAGATAAATACAAAAAATGCCAACCCAAATTAAAAAATCATCAAATTACTAATAATGACACTTTAAAAAATTGGAACCCTAAGTTAACAAAGGTTGATGAGCTGATAAAATTAGACTTTGAGGAAAAATTGTTGACAGATTATCCTATTAGAGTTGCTTATCAATCCGAAATTGATTTAGTAGGAGTTAAAGTGTATCCTTATACATTAGTCTTAGAAAATATTGAAAAGTTTAAAAAAATTGAAGCTACATCAGGTTTGTTAAAAAAAATGGTTAAAGCCGTTAATGAAGATAATCCAAATAATGTTGCAGAAAAAGCTTATCTAGCTATAAATAGTGATGGTGTAAAAAAAGCTGAATTTGCCCTAGACGTATTGTATTTCGAAGCACCCGAAGAATTAAAAGTACCAACTTACATTAAAGAAGGTTTAGATTGGTTAGAAGATGTATTAAAACCTATAAAAAATATTGTTGAATCTGAAACTGTAACATCATGATAGCTGAAAATAATGACATTGATTTACAAATTGATGAGGATATTTTTAATTATCTCTAAAGAGTTTCTTTCTTTTTGCAGGTGCTGGTTCTGGTAAAACAAGTACGTTAGTTAATGTTTTAACTAAATTCAAGGAAACTTATGGGAAAGACTATAAACTACGTAATAGAAAAATAGCGATTATTACATATACCAATGCTGCTGCTAATGAAATTAATCATAGATTATCTTATGACTCAATTTTTGAAGTAAGTACAATACATAGCTTTTGCTGGGAATTAATTAAAAACTTTACTGTAGATATAAAAAAATGGGTTGAAAAAGAGACGAATGAATCTATTATCGATCTTGAAGACAAGTTATCAAAAGCTAGAGATCCTAATAATAAAACTGCTATATCTAACAAGAAAAAATTAGAATCTAAGAATAAAAGATTGCTTACTTTACCATCGATAAATAAGTTTGTTTATAATCCCAATGGTGACAATTATACCAAAGCATCATTAAATCATTCTGAAGTCATATCAATAGCTTGTCATTTTTTAGCTTCGAAAGATTTATTTAAGCAGGTATTAATAAATAAATATCCGATTGTTTTAATCGATGAAAGTCAAGATACTAAGAAAGATTTAATTGAAGCTCTTTTCAAGATTCAATCTGTATATAGAGAATCTTTTTCACTAGGATTATTCGGCGATACTATGCAACGTATTTATACTGATGGTAAAGAGAAACTTGGAGAGGAGCTACCTGAAGATTGGTTGAAACCAGCCAAACAAATGAATCATCGATCAAAATCTAGAATTATTGAATTGAACAATAAAATTAGAAAGGAGATTGATGGTCAACAACAGTTAGCTAGAGTTGAAAAGTCAGGTGGGACTGTTAGATTTTTTATTGTCCCAAGAGGATTAGAAAAAATGACAGTAGAAAAAAAGATAAAAGAAAGTATGATTGAATTTGCTGAAGATGAAAAATGGAATGATGATAGTTCTATTAAAACTCTAACTCTAGAACATCATATGGCAGCGAATAGAATGGGGTTTGGAAATTTTTTTAATCCTTTATACCAAGTTGATAAATTAAAACAAGGCTTACTGCAAGGTAATTTATCTTCTGTCAATTTCTTTATAAAGACGATACTACAATTATATCATGCTAATAAAGCAAATAATAGATTCGAAATATCAAATATTGTAAAACGAGATTCTCCTATCTTTGACAAAAGATATATTATTGATGCAGAGGACAAAAAAGCTATCTTAAATAAAGCTAAAACAAGTGTTGACAAGTTATTGAAATTATGGAAAAATGATAAGCAACCAACTTTAATGGAGATACTATTGGAGGTTAGGGAATCAGGAATATTTACTATTCCAAGTGATTTAAGCATCTCTATTGACAGGACAAAAAGTTTAGGGGAAGAGGAAGAAAATGAAGAAGATGAGGATGATGGTAAAGTATTATTAGCTTGGGATGTAGCATTAAATGCCAATTTTGATGAAATAATCAGATACAATGATTATATATCTGGCAGTTCAAATTTCGGAACTCATCAAGGAGTTAAAGGATTAGAGTTTGAAAGAGTCTTGGTAATTATTGATGATGAAGAATCTAAAGGATTTATGTTCAGCTATGACAAACTGTTTGGTA